>CAZNSL010000006.1:23046-23501 GCA_964574975.1 uncultured Alcaligenaceae bacterium
TGGGGGTGGGGGGGGGGGGGGGGGGCCCCCGGCGCCTCCCCCCCGGGGTCGCGGCTAACCGCCGGCATATCATTGACGGTTACCATGCCGATCGCACACGTCACCACCGACCTCCTGCGCCTGCCGCTGCCGCAGCCGCGCGGCTTGCCGCTCGCTGGCGACGCCGGGCCGGCACTCCACGACGCCGTCACCGCCCTGCTCGTCCGGCTCACCGACGCGAGCGGGCTGACCGGCGTCGGCGTCACCACCACCTTCGGCACCGGCCGCTGGCTCGCCGCCGCCGTCGACGACGAAATCGCCCCGCGCCTTGCCGACATCGACATCCGCCGGCCGGCGTCCGTCGTGCTGCCGCGCACCGCTCCGGCCGCGGCGCGGGCCGCCGTCGATATTGCGCTGTGGGACCTCGCCGCATGCGCCGCGGGTGTGCCGCTGTGGCAGTACCTCGGTGGGGCGCG
>CAZNSL010000007.1:0-22132 GCA_964574975.1 uncultured Alcaligenaceae bacterium
CAACACGGATACCATGTGCCAACTGCTCCGGGCCATCGCCGCCGAGGGGTTGGTCGGGCCGGTCACGCTGGTCCTCGACAACGCCCGGTATCAGCGGAATCAGGTGGTACAGGGGTTGGCGGCGGAGTTGTCGATCCGGCTGCTGTTCCTGCCCAGTTACTCGCCGAACCTGAACCTGATCGAGCGACGGTGGGGGTTCGCCAAGCGGCGATCCGTGTACGGCCGATACCACCCCGACTTCGCCTCCTTCCGGGCTGCCATCGAGAACACCCTGGCCGGCATCCCGACCACGCACGCCGACGCGATGGAAGCCCTCATGACGCGGGAGTTCCAGACCTTCGAGGATGTATCACTCCTGGCCGCGTAGGGTATAGTGGCTCACTCGTGGGTCGGGCCGCATCGGTCGCAAAGCGTCGTGGGCGAACGACGCGTTGTCTCCTTCGGATTGACGGTGTCGCACGCCGCCGCGGAGCATGGCGGCAAGCTTGCCGGCGTCGAGCTTGTCGCTCTTCGATTTGCCCTGGTGGATGTGATTCATGGCCAGGGCGTGGCCGAGGACGAAGGGGATGCGTTTTTCGGGCGACGCCAGCATTCTACCCCGCACCGCCGTGGCGGCACAGGCGGAACGTTCGATCCGGCACCGTGAGTCATGGCCCCGGGGAAGAGGTCAGCACCTCGGCAATGTTGCGGCCGCGCAGCCTCGACCACTCACCGGGCCGCGCCGAAGCAGTACACCGTGCCCTTCTCGGTGCCGATGATGAGGCACCCGTCGGCGACGGCCGGCGACGCGCTGGCGGGACCGTCGAGTTGCAGCCGCTGCACCTCGCGGCCGGTCGCCAGGTCCAACACGTACAGCCGGCCGTCGGACGCGCCGGCGTAGACGCGGTTACCGGCCACCACCGGCGACGCATCGACCTTGTTATCGACGGCAAACGTCCACGCCTCCTTGCCGGTCGTGCGGTCGATCGCGTGGACGCGGCGGTCGCGGCCGCCGATCACGACCAGTTTCTCGGTCGCCGCCGCCGAGGCGAAGAACTGCGGCCGACCCTTCGACGGGCGGTACGTCCACTTCACTTCCGGCTTCGCCAAATCGACGGCGACCACCTCGCCGGACATCGTGCCGACGTACATGATACCGTCGCGCACCGCGCCGCTGCCGGCCACTTGGCCCTTGAGGTCCACGCCGGTCAGTTCCTTGCCGGTGGCCGCGTCGAGGACGTGCAGCGTGCTGTCGCAACCGGCGGCGAAGGTCTTGCCGGCGGTGACGGCCGGGGTGCCGTGGACCGGGCCGCCGGCGATCTGAAACTTCCAGCGCACCTTCCCGTCCGCCCGGCTCAGGCAGTAGAGCGTCTCGTCGTCCGCGCCGAACAGCACGTCGCCGCCGTGGAAGTTCGGCCCCGACGTGACACCGGCCCCGACCTCGACGCGCCAGCGCGGCTTGCCGGTCGTCGCGTCGACGCAGTGGTAGGTGCCGTCCACGGTGCCGGCGTAGACGGCCCCGTCGTGAACGCCGACGGGGGCCTTGATCGCGTCCGGCCGTTCGCCGCCGACCTTGTACTTCCACTTGGCCGTGCCGGTGGCAAGGTCGAGGGCGTGCAGGTGGTCGTCGAACCCGCCGACGTAGACGACGCCACCGACGATGGCCGCGGTGCTTTCGATGGACGACGAACCGGGGTCGCTGCCGAACTTGCGGGTCCAGCGCTCGCTGAGCTTGTCGGGTAAGGCGGCGGCCGCGACGCCGGTCTGCTCGGCGTTGCCGCGGAAGCTCGGCCAGTCGGCGGCCAGCGCCGCGGAGGCGAGGAGCAAGACGGCGGGTGCGAGGCGGGTCATGAGATAGCTCCGCGATAGCGGTCCGAGCGGCGGGGCGTACACCCATCATAGCGGCCCGCCGATCCGCCAAATGGTTCTGCCGGTGCGCTGCCATCCCATCCCGGAACAGTACGATTTGGCCAGAATAATCCCGGCGATCCACCGAAGCCGTTGGCCGACATGCGAATGGGGCGATTGCGTTCGTTCAGAATCCACGTGCCGACCAGCTTGCGACAGGGTGGACTGTGGTTCGCCTCGCGGGCACGCTGCCGATCAATCCGGTCGACACCGGGTGCCGGAGGTCATGAACGGCTTTGTGATTCTCATTCAGAGCGTCCGGGCGTTTCCTACTTGGATTACCGACGATTCTGCGGACGCGCCGCGCCGTCACCATCAAGCGCCGTCGCCCCAACATCTTGTGGGGCAATGGACTTCAGCGGTTCATGCGAGACGCACGTCCCAGGATTGCAAAGCCGTTCATGACCTCCGGGTGCCGAAAAACGCACGACCGACATGGAAGGAAACCACAAATCTCGGGTAGTATTCGCGATAGAGACTGTAGCACCACCCTCCGTTTCGGAACAGACCGATGAACACCCCTACCGTCGTTCCCCAACCTTCCCTGCACGACCGGCCCGTACTGCCCGAGGCGCATAACTTTGTGGTGCAGGCCGCCGGCAGTGAGGTCTCGGAATGGCTTCGGCAGGGCGATGAACACATGGAGAAGGAAGCCTGGTCCGCCGCGATTGGTGCCTACATGCAAGCCGCGGCGGCCCACCTGCGGGCGACTGCGACGGCCCCGCGTCTCTCGGAAGCACTCTGGCGACGGGGCGTTTACTGGCGCGATGCCCGAGGAGACCCACGCCGGGCCGCACGCGCCTTCACACGGGCAATTCAGTTTGCCTCGGATGTCCCGGCGGCCACGCGTGCCCTGAAGTCTCGCGGTCGCCTGCACCAGAATCGGGGCCGAACCGCCGAGGCAATTGCCGACTTCACTCAAGCCATCCGGCTCGATACAGCCGATGCCGAAGCTTATTGCTGGCGCGGTGAAATCTACAGCGATCAGCAACGCCACGCCGACGCCATCGCCGATTACGCGGAGGGACTGCGAATCGCAGGCGAGGCGTGTTCCTGCCGTTGGGATCTGTTCTTTGGCCGCGGTCTCGCCCGCGCGAAGTCAAAGGATTACGAAGGGGCTATTGAAGACTTCTCCGCGGCCCTTCAATTGCACGCGACAGGGAACGGTTACACCAACCGAGGTCTCGCTTTTGCCCGGCTCGGGCATTACGACCAGGCACTTGCGGATTACGACCGAGCGTTAAGCCTCGAGCCGGACGCAGTGCAAACGCTCATTAACCGCGCCTATGCATTCAAGGGAAGCGGGGACACCTCGCGTGCCATCGAGGAATTCTCCCGCGTTTTGTCGGACGACCCCGATGAGGTGCAAGCGATCCGGGGCCGCATTGGCTGTTACTTGGAGCAGAAGCAATACGAGGTCGTCATCGCGGACGCGACCGCGCTTTGCGAACTGAGCGACACGGAAGTGAGCTGGTCTTTATGCTACCGCGGCGATGCGCACCAGGCGTTGGGATCGTTCGAACTGGCCATTGCCGACTATTCCGACGCCCTCCGCCACGACCCGACGGAGACCTATGCCCTGGTCGAAAGGGCACGGGTTTGGGACAAGCTTCGAGAACCCGAAAAGGCACTGGCCGATCTGACGGAAGCCGTGCAAATCGATCCCAAGGACCGGTGGGCCCACAACGGCTTGGCGTGGGAGTTGGCAACGACCTTCGAGGCGCGTTTTCGCGACGGAGTGCGGGCGGTCGAACATGCGACGGCGGCTTGCGAACTCGCCAAGTGGGAGGCCGCTTCGCCCATCGACACGCTGGCGGCGGCTTACGCCGAGTGCGGCGAGTTCGCGCGAGCGGCCGAGATGCAACGCCTCGCGATCGAACTGGCGAAACCGGAGGACAAGGACGAGTACTGTGCCCGCCGACTTTTGTATCTGAGGGGCAAGCCGTACCGACAGTCTTGACCGGCGGCTGAGCCGCGGTCACGGACACTCGACGCACCAGAGGCGGGCGCTCAAGTCCCAATCGACGCGGTAGCCGGCGAGGGCGTGGAAGAACGCGACGCCAACGCGGGAGGGTACGCCGGGGACATTTTTCGCGGCCAACACACTTACGAACGGACCGATGGTCGTCCGTGTAACGGGGTCGAAAAGATGTGCCCGCACGAATCCGACCGGCATCTGCGATTTCCGGCCGCTGGCATCGTAGCGAACGGACCAGCCGCCCTTTAGAACATGGCCGACGGCGTCGATCGCGTCATAGTCGGCCGCCTCCAGATCGAAGGCGACCTGGCCCGTGGCGTCAACCAGCCCCGTATCCACCATGAGCCGTAGCGGGGACACGCCAAGAACGAGATCGATCTCGTAGCGTTCCGCGGGTGTGGCGGGCCAACAGACTCGCGTCATGAGATGGCGCTTTCAACGCCGTTCGAGTGGCTCGAAGATGGGGTCCATGCGGCCGGCCAAGAAAATCGACTCCGAGAGTGGCTGGGGGTCGAGCGCATCCATTTTGGCCCAAACCTCGTCCATGTCCGGCCCATACGCCACGACGCGACCGAACGCAAATCCAACGTACTGTCCGTCGAAATCGCGGTGGATGGCGTCGCGCTGTTCGTCGTAGGCCCGCTGGTTGACGGCCATCTCTCCGGCGAACTTCGCGTCCTCGGCCGCGCGGTTCGCCTGGAATTCACGCTCCAGGCGGCCGATCTGCACGTCGATCTCGGCCGGGTTCTCAAAGTAGTAAGCCAGCGCCGCGTCGACCTGCTCTTGCCTCAAGCTCCGATGTTGTTCGCGGATAAACTCCGCCGACCAGCCGCGCCAGACGTTGCGGGCCAGGTCACAGACGCGGAACCGGGTGCCCGCGACCCGAGCCACGCCCGCGCCGTCAATCACGATCAATTCGTCCGTTACTGGAGTTCACCCAGTGTTGCCGAGGCCCGGATCAGGCCGCCACCTTGGGGTTACGGCGATTCCAGGGCGCAGGCGGTTCGGCTCCTGCCGGGCCGGCCCCGCTAACGGCGATTCACCCGAGCTGGGCGGACCTTCCCCAGGGGTGCGCCACCCGATCCAGGAATTCCAGGGGATTCTCAACCGCAAGGACTTACGGCAAGTCCAACACTGGGTGAACTCCAGGTCCGTTACGGTTGCCATCGCATCACCCTCCCAGCGCATCCTACAGCGCCGCCTCGTACAGCCGCAGCAGGTCCGCCTCGACCACCGGCCGCGGGTTGAAGCGGGCCGTCCACTGCGCCGCCGCCTCCTCCGCGAGGACCGGCAGGATGCTCCGGCTCACGCCCAAATCGGCGAGCGTCGCCGGCAGGCCGGCCGCCGACAGGAATGCCATCACCCGGCGAGCCAGGGCGTCCGCCCCGTCGCCCGGCAGGTCGGCCTCGCGGGCCAGTTCGTCGTACAGCGTTCCGGCGGCCGGGGCGTTGTAGCGGATGACGTGCGGCAGCATCACACCGACTGCCACGCCGTGGGCGATGCCGTAGTGGGCCGTCAGTGGGTTGGCGCACGAGTGGGCGCAGCCGAGCATCGAATTCTCGATCGCCGCCCCGGCGAGGTGCGCGCCGAGTTGCATCGCCGAGCGGGCTTCCAGGTCCGCCGGCGCGGCCAGGACGCGCTCGTAGTTCGCCGACAACAGCCGCCACGCCTGCCGGGCGAACATCTGCGACACCGCGGTGCGTTTCGCGGTGACGAACGACTCGACGGCGTGCGTCACCGAGTCGAGGCCGGTGACGGCCGTCACCATCGCCGGCTGCGTCAGCGTCACCAGCGGGTCGAGCAGGGCGACGCGGAAGGCGGCCTTGCGGTCGCCGCAGGCCATCTTCAGATGCGAGGACTCGTCGGCGATCAGCGCGTACGACTGCGCCTCGCTGCCGGTACCGGCCGTGGTCGGCACGCCGATCGACGGCAACATCGGCTTCGTCGCCTTGCCGAAGCCCTTGTAGTCGGGCATCCGGCCGCCGTTGGTGACGATGAAATTCGTGCCCTTGCACACGTCCATGGCGCTGCCGCCGCCGACGGCGACGAGCAGATCGGCACGATGGTCGCGGGCGGCGACGGCCCCGGCCTGGACGTGCCGCTCGGACGGGTTCTCCTCGACGCCGTCGAACACCGCGACGGCCAGCCCGGCGTCGCGCAAGCCGTCGGCGGCGCGCTGCGGGTGGCCGGCGTCTTCGAGGCCGGGATCGGTGACGAGCAATGCGCGGGAACACCCGAGTTCGCGCGCGAGTTCGCCGAGCCGGGCGAGGCCGCCCGGCTCGAACACGACGCGGTTGAGCGGCGCGAAGTCAAACGGCGGCGGGCTGGCCGGCCCGCTGGAATGCCCGCTGGCGATAGAGGTGGGTGAAGAGGTTGCCTTCATGCGGTTGGTCCCACGTCAGCCGGTTCGTCGGGATCGGGCCGAGGTTCAGCCGCTCGACGTGGTTGCACTCGAGCAGCGCCCGCTGGAACTCGGCGTCGTCCGTCAGCGCCATGGCAGCCAGGGTCGGGCCGATGCGGCGGAGGATGTCGTCCTGCGGGCACTCGATCACGGCCGCGTACGGGAACAGGAATTCCTTATTTGCCAGAGGGTGTTCGGGCGAGTCACAGTATACCACTGTCGGTAAGAGCCACGCGAGCCGGCCTTCCCGCACCAGCCGCGGCGAGCCGCGTTTCGCCGCCGTCGCGTCGGTCGCGCCGGGCGTCTGGAGCAGGTTGTCGATCATGCCGTCGATGGCCTCCGCCACCTTCGGGTTGGCGAATGCCGATACCTGCGGGTCCGGATCGTCCCACGGCTTCGCTTTCATGGTTGCGAAGCGCTCGGCCAGGGCGTCGGCGATAGCCCGGCCGTTCTTCGGCGTCCACACGGCCGAGGCGTTGACGCACGCCCGGCCACCGTTGGCCGCGATCGACTCGGCGATTACGTCGAGGTAGTCGCGCCAATGCTCGGCCGCGTCGTCGCCGAGGATGACCTTGCTGTAGCCGGGGCCGTGTAGCTCGACGCGGGGATCGTTCTTGTACGGCTCGGTCGTGGTCGAATCGCCGAAGAGCATCGACCGGCCGCAGAGGCGCAGGATGTCGCCAGCCCCGGCATGGTCGGTCGGGTAAAAGCCGAGCGCCGCCACGGGGATGCCGGCCTTGACGAATGCCTGGATAACGCGGAACGGTGTCCACGGCTCCTCGCGGCCGGGCTTCAGCACGATCGGCGTCTTGAGGGCAATGGCCGGCACCCACAGCGAATGCACGCCCGGCGAGTTCGACGGCAGGATGGCCCCGAAGGCGTCGGCGGCCGGGTAGAACGCGGTCGTGCGGCCACCCATCGTGCCGTAGCCGCGGTCGAGGATGTCGAGGTCGAGGCCGCGGGTCAGGCCGCCGAGGACTTCCTCGATGTTCTTGAGGACGTAGCCGACCTTCTCGGCGTTGCGGCGGCAGAACGCCATCGGCGAACCGGTCGTCATCGACAGGTGGCGAACGTAATCGTCGAACGACAGCTCGGCGTCGCCACAGGCCAGCGTGCCGGCGGTGAAGGACTCCGCGGCCTTGTGGTACATGCCGATGAGATCGCGTATGGGGATCGCGGCGAGTTCGCGGCGGACCTGCGGGGCACGCTGCAAGTCGCGGGCGATCGTGGAGCCGCTGACCTGGCTCACTTCGGCGACCGGCTCGCCGGTGACGTGATGCACGAGAGTGGCCTTGTCGAGACTGACGTATGGCTTGCCGAGGCGGAGCGCGGGGATGTTGATCATTAGCGGGTGTTCGGAGGGTTCGGGGCGAGCGTCGGGTCTTCGTCGACCAACCCCCGGCGAGCCGGGAGCGTCAGCGACCGGAGTCGGGAATCACTCCAGTCGCTGACGCTCCTGGCTCGCCCGAGGGTCGTCGACGACGCACACGGGTTCCGACAGTCTATCCGCCGCGGCCGTTGCTTTGCCAGCCGACGGTGCTTTGCGGCCGGCGGGCAGCGCGGTAGACTGGCGGCGTTCCTTGGCGAAGGAGGGTTTGCGACGATGGCAACTGCCACGACCCCGATGGCGACGGCCGAACTCTTGGCGATGCCCGACGACGGCGTGGACCGCTGGCTGATCCGCGGCGAGTTGAGGGAGCGACCGATGACCGTGCGCAACCGGTTCCATTCCAAGACGATGACCAAGGTCGCTCAGCACCTGGGCAACTGGCTCGACGGTCAGCCGCAACCGCGCGGCGACGTGTTGACCGGCGACGCCGGCGTGCGACTGCCCGGCGATCCGGAGACGACGTTCGGGATCGACGTGGCGTATGTGACCGCCGAGGTGATGGCTCAGCAGCCGGCCGACACGACCATCGTCGAGGGCGTTCCTGTCCTAGCGGTCGAGATCCTGTCGCCGAGCGATACGCAGGAAGACATCAACGAGAAGATCGACGCCCTTTTGGCCGCTGGGGTGCCGTTGGTTTGGGAAATCGACCCCCACCGGCGGACGGTCGAGGTCCACCGACCGGGAGCGGAGCCGGAGACCTTTAACGCCCGACAACAGCTTACCGCCGAGACGCACTTGCCGGGCTTCCGCGTCGCGGTCGTGGATCTGTTCGAGTAAAGTTTCTTCCCCCGAGGGTTCCGCCCATGCGTGCGAGACGCCTGCCCGCCGACGCTGAACCACCTTGCGATGCGTCAACGGCCGAGACGCTCGGTTGGTTCTTCCGCCGCAATGGCGTGTTGAGGCAACCCAATTCGGTCCGTCGCATCGATGATGGGCGACGGTACAAGAAGGGGTACGAAGTCCGACTCGTGGCCTTCAACTCGAAGGAATTTGCCGACATCCGTGCTTTGTTGCAGGCAGCGGGCTTCGTGAATTTGGGTCGCCCGTTCCTCAAGACAAACCGTACGGTACAGCCGTTGTACGGTAAGACGGCCGTGATCCGTTTCTTGACCTTGATCGGCGAGATGCGCGAACGTAAGCGGCAACCCAGACGAAAGCGACGAGTCAAGCGAACGCCACCGCAATGACGCGGCCACTCTGCATTCGCGGGCGGAAGCGCACCGCACGCCCACCCGAAACAACCGCATCTCGGAAACGCTCACGGCGCATGCATGGTTCGTATGGGTTACGCGGCGGATCGCCGGACGAACGGCGGTTTTGTGGCCGAGTCGCGGTCATGCTGGCCATTGCGCGCGGCCGATGGCGACCGGGTAGCCGCCGCACCCGGAGTCCGAGCCATGTCGCGTGCCCCTCACGTTCTCGCGATCGTTGCGTTACTCGTTGCCGCCCTCGCACCCGCGCAGGACGCCGCGGGCCGGAAGTACGCCCTGCTCGTCGGCGTCCGCGACTACAAAGGCACCGATCTCTCCGCCCTCAAGTACACCGAGAACGATGTCCACGAACTGGCCGACCTCCTGCGGCGATCCAAGTACCGGCGCGTCACGCTCCTGACTCAGAAGGAGGGGTACGACCGCAAGAACGACGACTTCTTCCCCACAGCCGAGAACATCCGCGACGGCCTCAAGGTGACGCTGGCCGACCGCCAGCCGGCCGACACCGTACTGGTCGCCTTTGCCGGCCACGGCGTGCAACTCAAGGAACCGGCCGGCATGTACTTCTGCCCGCAGAAGGCCGACCTGACGAAGCCCGAAACGCTGATCGCCCTCGACGAGGTGTACGCCGCTCTCAAGGAGTGCAAGGCGGCGACGCGGCTGCTGATCGTCGATGCTTGCCGCAACGACCCGACGGCCGGCCGCGCGGCCACGGTGGCGAACCTGGCGAGCGTGACCCGGCCGGAGTTGCCGAAGCCGCCGGGCGGGGTGGCGGCGCTGTTCAGTTGCTCGGCCGGCGAGAAGGCGTTCGAGAGCGACCGGCTCAAGCACGGCGTCTTCTTCCATCACCTGATCGAAGGTTGGAAGGGCAAGGCCGCCAATAAGAACGGCGAAGTCGATCTGTTGGGGCTGGCCCAATACGTCATGGCCGAAGTGCCGGAGACGGCGCGCGACGAGTTCGGCTTGCGCGTCAACCAGCGGCCGCACCTGCTGAGCGACGTGCAGCGCGTCGTCCTCGGCACGACGGAGTTGACCAACGCGCAGCCCGAACCCGTCCGGAAACTGGCCGGCACGCCGGTGTCGATCGCGGCGACTGAGCCGCCTCCGGCGACGCCGACCCCGCGGCCAGTTGCCCCGGTCGCGGCCGACGCGCTCTTACTCGATGGCACCATCGCTGCGTTCGGCGTCAACTGGGCCGAGTTGGCCGCGGGGATGCCGGGACAGCAGAACGCCCTGACGGGGCTGATGACGACCTTGCAGGCGAGCGGCGCGACCAACGTCCGGCGGTTGCACGGCGCGGTCGCCAAGTTGGCCGACGGTAATTTCGGTTGCGTGATGGTGCTGGAGTGCGCGTTCGACTTCCAGGCGTACCTGCGCGCGACCGCCACCCAGACGGTCGACCGGGCGCTCGGCATCGTGCAGGAGACGAACGGTAGCCAGACGCTGGTCGCGTCCCTACCGGGCGTCGGGGCAGCGCTGGCCCTGCCGGGGTCGGGGCCGCTCTTGCAGGCGCACCTGCAGCGGCTGGCGGCGCGGCAGTCGGCGCGGTCGTTCCCGGAGTTCGCGGCGGCCTACGCGGCGGCCGACAAGTCGAAAGCCCTGTGGGCCGTCGCTCGCTTCGATCCCGGCCCGACCTGTCCGCCGTCGATGATCAACATCGCCACCCGCTCGACTTCGATCGACGCGTCGCTCACGTTTGCGCCGCAGCCGACGGTGCGCTTCTCGGTGAAGCTGAAGGACGCCGAGGACGCGAACGCGGCCTACAACGCGATCCGCGGCGAGGTGGCGCAGCTCTTCCAGATGGCCGTCGCCGCGGCCAACGGCTCCGGCAACCCGGCGCTACAAGCGTTGGTAGGGGTACTGAACCAGTCATCGCGGATCGCGCTGGCCGGCCGCGAGGTGGTGCTGGCAGGCACCGTCGACGCGGCGACGTGGCAGCGCGTCACTGCGGGGCAGTGACGCGGCACTTGGCGACGCGCGATGCGAGAAAGCGGCGCAATCCGACGGCACCGGCGAACGTTCCCGCGCCGGCGGCTAGCGCCCAAGGTGCCGGTGGCGTTCGCTCAACATCCCACACCGCGAGGCCAGCCGCGTCGGCGGTGGCGATGAGTCGGCCGTCCGGCGAAACCGAGGGCACGCCGTCGCTGACCGAAAGCCGCATCTGCACTGTGCCTGTCGTCGCGTCGAACAATCGGGCTTCACAAATGGAACGGGCGGGGAATGGTGTCGACCAGCCGAAAGACATGGCGGCCCGGTTGATCCAGCCACGCCACTGCGCGAGTGTGGGTAGACTGCCGTCCACTTGCAATACCCACCCGTGACCGCGCTCGGCGTAGCGGTTGTCGGCCCCGAACCCGTCCCGCTTGGTCAGCAATGGTTCCGCGCGGGGCGGGCCGGCGTCGGCCTTGAATGCGTCGAGGGACTGGCACACCACGATGGCGCGTTCGGAGCTTTCCTGATCGTCCGGCACCGCGACGCGACGCTCGACGTACAGCCGGCCATCTTCACACCACGGGTGTAGGCCCGTCCACCCACCCCCGGGTAGCGAGAGGGTACGCGTCAGCCGGCCGTCCGGCAGCGCGAAGACCTGGATCGATTGCGCGCGATCGGGGTCGTTGAATTTCACCCAAAGCATCGCGATCTCGTCCCCGCAGGGGGCGAACGCGGCCCGCCAGTAGTCGAACCCGTCGGGTGGCGTCAGGCTCAACACCGTTGCCCCGGTATCGGTGGCCACGATGTCGGCGCGGGGCGGCGTCTCCCTGGCCAGCAGCAGCCACTGGCCGTCGTGCGAAAACCCGTTGAGGTATCGTCCGTCGGCCGGCATTTCGGCCAACTCGCGCCCGGCCCCGTCGTAGATCGTGTAGCCGAATCGGCCGGTTCGATTCAATCCGCACACGAGGCGCGAGCCGACTTTGGCGACCGTGACGAACTCGTTGGGGGTCGGCGGTTGGCCCCGCCAAACGAGCGGCATGTTGGCGAGGATGCGACCGCCGCGGGCCTCCCGACGCACGACGCGCAACCGGAGCCGCCCATCGGCGTCGGCCTTCGCACCGAGAACAGTCGTCAAGGTGTGGCCGTCGGCGGAGAACGCGGGCCAGTCGCCATCGTACAGCGATGAACGCCACAGCGGTTGGTCGGCCAGCAACCACGCGACCGCGCCGGCGGCAACCGCCGCAGCGAAAGGGGCCAAGCGGCGGACGGTCGCGGTAATGAGCGTCATATCGCAAGTGTACCACCCGCAGCGGCCCGGCCGCACTGCGCCCGCCCTGGGAGCGATTGCAAGGGCGCGTTACAATGCGGCCGTCCCAGCGGAGGCAGCGCGATGGCCAACCCGTTCCCCGGCATGGACCCGTACCTGGAGGGCACCCTCTGGCCCGTTGTCCACACCAACCTCGCCACCGACATCGCCCGCGCCCTGAACGCGCTCATTCGGCCGAAGTACCTCGCTCTCTCGACGCAGCGCGTCGTCGTTACCTACCCCGACGACGAGGACGGCGCGCCGACGCGCTGGCCGGACGTGGGCGTGGTCGGCACCGTTGACGCGGCAGGGGGCGGCACGGCGGTCGCCACGCCGCCGTGCGTCAATGAACCGCTCGATGCGACGACGATCCCGCAGTATGCCGTGGAGATCCGCGACCCGGAAGACCGGCGGCTCGTGACCGCTATCGAAATCCTTTCGCCGACGAACAAGAACGACGCGGGCCGCGCCGAGTATGCCACCAAGCGGCGCGAAATCCTCGCGGGCCCCGCCAACCTCGTCGAAATCGACCTGCTCAAGGCGGGGACGCGCTTCCCGATGAAGCGGCCGCTACCGGACGCGCCGTACTTCGTTTTCATCAGCCGCGTGACCAAGCGGCCGGCCCTCGACGTGTGGCCGATCTTCCTGCGCGAGCCAATTCCCAAAGTACCGATCCCACTCGGCGACAGCGACCCCGATGTCTGGCTCAACCTACAGGCGATCCTCGACCGCCTGCACGACGAGATGGGCTACGAGCAGTCGGTCAACTACGGCCGGCCGCCGACCGCGACATTCACGCCGGACGACCTTGCATGGATCGACGAGCGCCTGCGCGCGGCCGGTCGCCGGCCGTAGCGGCGCGAGCCAAGGCACTTTCGTCAACGAAATGTGCGTCAGCGGTCGTTGAGGCGGGCGCTGGCACCCGCGTCGCGCGTGGCGGCCGGCAGCGACGGCACCACGTTCCCCGACGTGCCAGCACCGCGGCCCCCCTCGCGGGGGAAGTACGTGACCGCGACCGCCAGCACAACCCCCAAGCCAACGACCAAGCCGAGCTTCGTGTCTTTACCCATCGGACGGAACCCCCCGGCGACCCACGGCGTCCGGTGCCGACCCGTCCTTCGCTCAACTATTCCCGCTACCGACCGACCCGGCGCACCCGGTGCGCGGCCGCGGCGCAATTCCGCACGCCGCGCTCCGGTGCGACCGCTACGGCTGCGAAACGCCGACAGTCGCGGAAAAGCCCTGCGGTTGGGCCTGGCCAACGACGCGGCGCGGTGACAACGCGCCGGCAAACCCCCACCTCGCTCCCGCGCCCGCAGTTCCCCCAGGCCGCCAACTTTAACGGTCGTATCGAAAAAATCGGTCGCGGGGTTCTTGCGTTCCGCATCGAATCTCCTTCATTGGATGGAAGTCATTCCCGTCCGCTCGACGAGCGACGCGGCTGAGCCGCGCCACGATCCAACGCCCGGAGGCGACACCATGCATCGACCCCGCGCACGTCTCGAACTCGTCGCCCTCGAAGACCGCTCCGTTCCCGCCGCGACCGCACTACTCGAAGGCGGTATCCTGCACGTCTTCGGCACCCAGGCCGACGATACCATCGCCCTGCGCTTCAACGGCAACGCCTATACGCTCGACGGCGTGGCCGGCAGTTTCCCAGCGACGCAGGTTCAATCGCTGCAAGTCCTCGGCTACGGGGGCAACGACGCCATCGACTTGCGGACCGCCCGCGTGCCGGTCGCCGTCGATGCTGGGGCCGGGTACGACGCCGTCGTCGGCGGGTACGGCAACGACGCGATCGTCGGCGGCGATTCCGACGACCTCATCTTCGGCGGCGACGGCAACGACGCTGTCGATGGCGGCGACGGCAACGACCGCATCTACGGTGAGGGCGGCAACGACTCCCTGATCGGCGGCGCGGGCGTCAACACCATCGACGGCGGCGCGGGCACCAACATCATCGTGGAAGTCGTCGCCGCGGCTGTGGCCAACGACTACTATTCCGCCGCGTTCGCCGACCCGACTCTCGAAAACATGATCCGCTCCGACGCGGCCGACCACTGGATCGACCGCGCCGAGGTACTGGACGTATACGCCCAGGCCGCGGCCGACGGAACGGTCAGCGCCGAGGAGTTCGACGACATCAACCGGCTCGTCCGGCCGGACTGGACCAACGTGTCGGAATCGCAGCAGTACGGCATGGCCGACTCGGTGCGCGTCCTCGGCCTGATGGTCGCGGCCGGCGACCGGGCCAACGCCACCTTCCAGGGCACGTCGCTGGGCAACCTGCGGGCCGGCTCCAGCGGCGCGACGCTCAGCCGGCTGGCCGCCAAGTGGTTCCTCGGCCAGGACCGGCCGGCGGCGTCGGGCACCTACCGGCTCGCCAACGGTTCGCTGTTCGTCAACGGGCCGTCGTACACCGACGTGGTGCAAGGCGGGGTCGGCGATTGCTACTACCTCGCTGCCCTCGGCGAGACCGCGCAAGCCAGCCCGGAGTCGATCCGGCAGATGTTCACCGACAACGGCGACGGCACCTTCACCGTCCGCTTCTTCCGCGACGGCTCGGCTCGCTACGTCACCGTGGACCGCTACCTCCCGGCGAGCGCCGGCCGGCCGATCTACGCCGGCATCCCCGGCGGCGAACTGTGGGTGGCCCTGGCCGAGAAGGCGTACGCGCAGATCAACGAATCGGGCTGGATCGGCCACGACGGTACGAACAGCTACCGCGGCATCAGCGGCGGCTGGAGCGACGCGGTGTTTCGGCAAACTCTGGCCGTGCCGGCGCGCTGGAAGTCGTTCGCCTCGTCCGGCGACCACGCGGGGGCGCTGGCGTCCCTGGCCGGGTCGTACACGCCGACGGTGCTGGCATCGCGGTCGAGCGGCACGGCTAACGGCATCGTGCCGAGCCACGCTTACGGCGTCCTCGGGTACAATGGGGCGACGGGCCGGTACGTGCTGTACAATCCGTGGGGCAGCACGGTCGAGCTGTCGTGGGCGCAGATCGCGGCGAACTTCGTCGGGTACTGGACCATCGGGTGACGGCGGCGATGTGCGATTTCCAATTTGAGATTTGAGATATCCGATGGCTGCGTTCGTCTCCCGTCGCCGCGTCGAGTTCTGCGAGACCGATCAGGCCGGCATCGTCCACTTCAGCAACTTCTTCCGCTTCATGGAGTTCGCGGAGCAGGAGTTCCTGCGCGCCCGCGGCCTGTCGGTGGCGTGGCAGGACGGCGGCGAGCGGCTCGGCTTCCCGCGCGTTTCGGCGAGCTGCGATTACCTGCGGCCGGCCCGCTTCGAGGACGTGTTGGAGATCGCCGTGACGGTCGAGCGCGTCGGCGAGAGGTCGGTGACGTACGGCTTCGAGTTCTCGCGCGGCGGCGAGTTGCTGGCGACCGGCAAGCTCAGCACCGTCCACTGCCGCACGACCGAAGCGGGGCTGAAGTCGGTGCCGATCCCCGACGCGATCCGCGCCAAGCTCACGACGGGCGGTTAAACGCTTAAGCCCGAAGCGCCAGTGAGGGAACTTCCTCCCTCGCTGGCGCTTCGGGCTCAAGCGGTCGTGCAGACTAGTTCCCCGACAAGTCGCGGGTGACCTCCGTCTGCGTCTTCGGGTTCGACCCGACGTACAGGTGCAGGTGGTCCTTGTCGATGTACACGACTTCGACGCGGTTGCGCACGATCTTGGTCGGCCACGGGTAGCTCGACTGCACCGTCTCCTTGTAGTAGATGGTGCACTTCCAGTGGCAATGGTGCAACTGCGCCGGCCCGACCAGCGGGAAGAAGCGCGGCGGGTCGATCCGGTCCACCAGCCGTTCGCTGATGATCTGGATGTCGTCGCGGAATTCCTCGTAGACGTACGGCACGCCGCGCGTCACCCGTGGCATCGCCCGCAAGACCTCCAGCTCCGACGGCGGATCTTCGCAGATCGGCGGCGGGAAGCCGTCGCGCACCGGCGGCATCACCGGCGTGCGGTGGTCGTTCTTGAAGTCGTACTTGTCGTGCATCCGCTCCTGCACCCACGGCTGGGTGGGGAGCATGATCCCGATGCCGATGGCTGGCGGGAAGCAGCCCGCGGCCAGCAGCGGCGTCAGCAGGACGGCCGCCCGCAGCCACCCTTTACGCACCTTCGCCATTTCCACTCCCCCTCTCGCGACCGTGAGACAATCCCAGGTACCGCAGACCGTGCGCTTGCTGCGGGCCGTGCGCGTCGTGCGCGGAATGTCAAGTTAGTCGTGGGTATCGACTGTAGCGGCGGGGGGACTTTAGCGGAACGTCCGGGGTGACTGGGAAGTCGGGGCGACGCGGCCCGGTTCGCACCCGGCCGTTTTCGGCGACTGCGGCTCGCTAAGCTAAGGGCATGGTCTACCTCTCGCGCATCTACACCAAGTCCGGCGACGCCGGCGAGACCGGCCTCGGCGACGGCCGGCGCGTGCCCAAGGACCACCTGCGCGTCGAGGCGTACGGCACCGTGGACGAACTGAACGCCGTCCTCGGCCTGTTGCGCATCGCGGCCCCCGACGTGGCCGAGTTACTCGCGCAGGTGCAGAACGACTTGTTCGACATCGGCGCGGACCTGTGCATACCGCCGGCCGCGGGCGAGCCGCCGGGGAAGTGCCTGCGCGCGACGCCCGCTCAGGTCGAGCGCCTGGAGCGGGCCATCGACCGGCTCAACGAACCGCTCGCGCCGCTGACGAGCTTCGTGCTGCCCGGCGGCACTCTCGCGGCCGCGTGGTGCCACCTGGCCCGCACCGTCTGTCGCCGGGCCGAGCGGCACGTCGTCACGCTGATGCGCACCGAGGCGGTCAACGTGCAGGTGCTGGTGTACCTGAACCGGCTGTCGGACTTGCTGTTCGTGCTGGCCCGCGTCCTCAACGGCGGCAACGACGTGCTGTGGCTGCCGGGCGGCGAGAAATAGAATTCACCACAGAGTCACAGAGGACACAGAGAAGGGCAAATCTGAGAATTCGAATTTGTCTTTCTCTGTGTCCTCTGTGACTCTGTGGTGAGTGATTTCGGATCGTCAATGCGCGTACGGCCACAGGGCCGAGGCGAACTCGGTCACGTCCGGATACCGCTCCGCCGGCTCGCGGGCCAGGCCGCGGTGGACGACCTTCGCCAACCCCTCCGGCAACTCCGGCACCCGCTTGCGCAGCGGCACCGGCTCCTGGTTCAAGATCACCAACAGCGCCGCCGGCATTGCCGCCGGCAGGTCGTACGGTTCCTGACCCGTCAGCATGTGGTAGAGCAGGGCCGCGGCCGAGTACTGGTCGGCCGGCGGCTTCACGCCGCGGAAGTCGGTGATCTGCTCCGGGGCCATGTACGCTGGCGTGCCGCCCGTTTCGCCCGCCAGCGTCACGCCGCTGACCTTCGACATCTGGTACACCTTCGCCAGTCCGAAATCGACCAGCTTGACCGCCTTTCGCCCGTCCGGTCGGCGCGTCAGTAGCACGTTGCCCGGCTTTACGTCGCGGTGGACGAAGCCGCGCGCGTGCGCGTACGCCAGCGCGTCCAGCACCGGCAGGATCAGCCGCACCGCCGTCTTCACCGGCAGCCGGCCCTTCTCGCGCAGGACGTGTTCGAGGTGCGTGCCGGAGACGTACTCCATCACGAAGAACAGAAGTTCCAGCGTCGAGCCGAGGGCGAGGTAGCGCACGATCGCGGGGTGATGGAGCTGTTGAAGGATTTCCGCCTCGCGGAGGAAGCGGTGGATGTCGTTCTGGTTGCCCGACACCGGCGGCCGGATCGCCTTGACCGCGACGGCGAACCCATCGGTCTCGCGGACGCCCTGGTAGACGCGGCCCATCGCCCCGTGGCCGAGTTCGCGGGTCAGGCGATAGCCGGGGATGTGCGGCAGCTCCACGGCCGGCTCGGCGTCGGCCGAGCCGATGCCGGAGATCTCCGGCAGTGTGGCGATGCGCGGCCGCGTCGGTTCGCTGGCCGGCAGGGCCGGCGCGTCGGCGGTCGACTCGTCGGCGGCGACTTCCACGCGGAAGACGCTACGGCCGGCTTTCAGACGGTCGCCGTCGTGCAGGTCGGCGACATCGACGCGGTCGCCGTTGACGTAGGTGCCGTTGTGGCTGTGCATGTCGAGGACGCGGGCATTGGGCGGGTTGGCCTCGATCAGCAGGTGAATGCGCGAGACGTAAGGGTCTTTCTCGGGCAGGTGGAAGTGACAGCGGCGCGAGCGGCCAACGAGGAACAGATCGTGGCCGGGGAAGGTGAATCTCGCGCCGGCATGTGCCCCCTCGACGACGACCAGCGAGACGCTGCCGGTGACAGTCGGGTCGGTGGCGAGTGCGAACGCCTCGGCGGGAGCGCGGCCGTAGAAGGAGGGCCGCTCCGCCGGGGCCTCGTCGGGTAGGAAGGCATCGCCGGCGCAGAGGCGCTCGACCTCGGCACGCAGACCGGCGTCGTCGCCGCACAGCGCGGCTAGACGGTCGGGTCGCTCGCCGGGGGGCACATCCTTGACGGCGTCGAACACTTGCTGGACGCGCTGCCAGCGCTCGGGCGTCATCGGGGTGGCCGCCATGCGGTCCTATTGTGGGCGCGGCTGCGCGGTGCGGACACGGGCGGGCCGCAACTTACTTCGTCATCTTGATGTCGTAGGTATTCTCGCCGGCTGTCACGGTGTGTTTGAGCTTCGACGTGTCCTGGTTGGAGTAGCGGGCCGGGAACTTGGCCGTCGGCGGCGGTGGTGCACCACCTTTGCCGATCTTGATGCTCTTGTGCTGCGCCTCGGTGTCGCCCGGGGGCGGGTTGACGATCACCGCGGCATCGCCCACGGGTACGTTCTCGATGAGGTACTTGCCCGTCATCGGGTCGATGTCGGCGGCGTATGTCTTGCCATCGGCGGGGAGGAAGCAAACCTGGCCGGCGGTGACCGTTTGCCCATCGAAGGTAACGAGGCCCACGATCGTTCCGACCTTGGGCTTGGAGTCGCAGCCGACCGCCGCCAGCGCGAGTGCTGCTGCCAGAATCGTCGCGATTCGATTCGTCATGTGCAGTTCTCCGGGGCGCGATTCGTTCTCGGGAACGCGAACGAACCCCGGGGGCGGCCGGGGTTCGTCGGTGCGGCGCGGGGCAGGGCTATCGATCGCCGCCGAAGTTCTCGCCGCCGTTGATCGTCACCATGGCCTCGAGAATGCTGGTCGTCGGCGTGTGCCCCTGGATGGTCGCGGTGACGCCGTACGACAGGAACCGCACGGAGCCGTCGTCGAACAGGAAGTAGCCGCCGCCGACGTGGAAGCTGCCAACCGAGTTAAAGGCACAATTACTGGTGACGCTGGCGGGGCCGAAGACGGCCGGGCTGGGGCAACTACCGGGTAGCCCGTTGCCGTGCGTACTGTAGTGCAGGCTGGTGTTCCGCACCGGGGTGCGGGTATCCGGGTTGGTCGGATAGTCCCACCAGCCCCAGAAGGTATCGATGGATGGCGGCCGCTCGCCGATGCAGGTCGTGTTGCTGGTACCGTCGCCGATGCTCGGGATGGTCACGGCTTTGCGATCGGCGTAGACGAGGCGACCGTTGGACCCCGTCGTCGTGTAGCGAGTAATGATGGTCGTGATCGGCGAGGCGGCGGCGTTCGGCCCGCGGCCGTCGCCGTAGGTGTTCTTGTCGAGCGGAACGTACCAGTACAGGCCCCAGCCGTTGGCACCACCGAAAGACGTGTCCCAGGTGATCTCACCGCCGCGCGGGTCGGACGGGCAGACGCCCATGTTATAGTTCCGACTCTCGATCAACTTCTGGGGCACTTCGAAGTAGGGAAACACCTGGCGGATGTAGGGCATGCCGCTGACGCTGTAATCGAGGTTCGGGCGGGAGTACAACATGCCGCTTGGAAACTTCCCGTTGGCGTCGTGGAAGTTGTGCAGCGCCAGACCCTGCTGTTTCAGGTTGTTGGAACATTTGGTACGTGCAGCGGCCTCGCGCACCTTTTGCACGGCCGGCAGGAGCAGTCCGATCAGGACTGCGATGATGGCGATGACGACTAACAACTCGATGAGCGTAAAACCGCCGCGGGCCTCCGAACGTCGCATCATGTTGCCCTCGTACCGATAGGACTGAACCGAGACAATGACCCGTCGCCAAGCCGAACGCTGGCAGGCGCGGGAAGAATCCGATACTGCGAATGGTATCCGACCCAGTCAACGGTCGGCGGGCGAACGATACCTCGGAGTGCGAGCCGAGGGCCGGCGAGTCGTTGTGCTGGTCACTTGTTGGCATAGGCAGTTCGTCGCGGCCGGCAACTCGAAAAATCAGCGTCTTCTCATAATTCCGAACTTCTCCGCAGATCGTCCGTCCGGGGTGTCGCATCCCGAATTGCGATGACTCATCGACGCAATTCGGGATCACTTTCGTAGCACCAGTTCGATCGGGTTGTGCCCGGGCTTGAGCGAGAACTTGAGGTCGCTGGTCGCCAGGGCGAGATACCGCATGGGGATATGCGCCGGCTTCGGGATCGTCGGCGGCTTGTCGAGCTTTCGCGCCAACGCATCGGGCTGTTCGGGTAGCGGCCCGGCGACCGTGACAATGACCTCGCCAGGCGGCAGCCCGCGCAGGACGAACGTGCCGTCGGGCCGAATGACGGCCGTTTGCGGATTGCCCTGGAGCGGCACGGCCGTCACCGACCCGGCCGTCAGCGGCGTGTCGCCGAGCGCGACGGTGCCTTCCATGTCCGCCGTCGACGGGCCGCCGCAACCGGCCAGGACCAGGTAGCCGAGCGCGAAGGAGCGGAGTGCGGGCATCGCGAGCCTCGGGTCAGAATTCGCCCGGCGTCGTCTCGCCGCCCTTGCGAGTGACGAGCGCCTCGATGACTGTCACCAGGGGGTTCGACCCCGACAGCACCGAGTTGATCGTGTAGGTCAGGAACCGTACGGAGCCGTCGTCGAAGAGGAAGTTGGCCCCGCCGGGGTGGAAGCTCGATACCGAATTGAAGGTGCATTGGTTGGCGAGACTGGCCGCCTGGAAAGACGGCTGCGGGCAGGCCGCGCCGGCCGCGTCGGTGGTGTAGAACATCATCGACGAGACAGTCTGCGGCTGGCCGTTGGTCCCGCTGCGCGTGTCCCAAACTTTCACGAAGACGCCGGTGTTGGTCGCCCGCACCGGGGTACGCGTGTCGGCGGCCGAGGGCCAATCCCACCAGCCCCAGTACATATCGGGGTTGGTGCCCGGCGGGTTGGGCGGCCGCTCGCCGATCGCGGTGGTGTTGCTGGTCCCATCGGCGATGTCGTCGACGGTCACCTTCCGCGGCCGATAGAACGGGGCATCGCGGAACTTGTTGGACACGATGGTGCCGGCATCGTCGAGGTAGCCGGCCATGTCGAGCGCGACGTACCAGGACAGGCCGAAGCTGGAATTGAAGCCCTCGCCGGGCGAGGTCGCCCCGCCGCGCGGATCGGCCGGGCAGACGGCAGTGGGGAGGTTCTGGTCGTCCTGCATGTCCTTGGACTGCTCCAGGTACGGCAGGACGTGCCGCATCCACTGCGAAATCGCCGGCCGGCCGCTCGGCGAGCGGTAGCCGGGGTCGTAGCCGCGGGGAAAGTAGCCGTTGGCGTCGTGGTAGCTGTGTAGGGCCAGGCCGATTTGCTTGAGGTTGTTGGAGCACTTGATCCGGGCGGACGCCGCGCGGACCTTCTGGACCGCGGGCAGCAAGAGGCCGATCAGCACCGCAATGATGGCGATCGCCACGAGCAGTTCGATCAGCGTGAACGCGGCGCGAATCGCCGAACGACGTTTCATTTCTGCTCCATCGCGCATTTCTATGGGCGGGCGCGACGGGGCACCCGACGTGCAAGCTTAGGTCGCGTTACGGCGCGTGCAACAAAAAGGTGGAGAAGTCGCGAAATGCAGCCCCATCCTTCCCTCGTTCCCAGGCTCTGCCTGGGAACGCGCTGTCTTGGCGGCTCCGCCGCCGGAACCGGCAGCGGCTTGGTCCACCGGCGTGCGGCCGGCAGAGCCGGCCCGACAGGGCGTTCCCAGGCAGAGCCTGGGAACGAGGGAAGGTGGCGAATCAGCGCAGGTCGATGTCGT
>CAZNSL010000008.1:0-11290 GCA_964574975.1 uncultured Alcaligenaceae bacterium
ACCTTCGGGCGGCGCTGCTGCGGTCGGCGCGGGCCGCCCTGCGTCGGCACCGGGTACCCGCCTCGGTCACCGTGACGCTCACCCGCTGACGCGGGCGTGGGAAACCAGCGGGCCGACGCGCGGCGAGTCGGGTGCCGTGTTCGCCGCGGTGTCGGCCCGACCCAGGCCGGCGCCGCGGCGACCGGGGCACCGCCGTCCGCGCCCACCACCCGCCTCCCCTTAGCCGTCAGGTGTTCCGGTTGCTGCGGCCGACGCCACAGGCAGGGTGCCGTCGGGCCGGCAACGCGGGCGGCCGCGGAAGCTCGCAGTTATGGCCCCGGCCGCTTCGGCTTGCCGCTGAGGAGTGAGCCGAGGGCCGCAATGGCCCCTAGCCCGAGGGCCGTGCCGATGAACTTGGCCGTCTGCGGCTCGACCGCGACGACGCCGCAGGCCAGGACGGCGAAGACGACGGCGAACGCGACGAGGGACAACGCCGCCTCGGCGCGGACTTCGCCCGGCTTCGGCGGCGCCTCCGGGGCGGCGGTCGCCAGGCCGACCGGCACGCCGACCACGCCCCGGCAGAACGGGCACTGGACCGACTGACCCGCCTGGTCGTCCCGGGCCTGGAGCATTTTCCCGCACGGGCACTTCACGGTGATCGCCATCCGCCGCCCTCCCCCCGCCGGCGCGGGGCAACTGGTCGCCGCCGAATGTCACTCATGGTCGATACACTCAAAGTCTACACGGCGGTACCGTCGCCGCCATGGGGAAACGGCGTGCGACCCCCGACATCCGCGAGCGGTTCGGCGACGCCGTGCGCGCGCGGCGCGAGGAACTGGGGCTGACGCAGGAGGACCTCGCCGAGAAGGCCGGCATCCACCGGACGTACCTCTCGGACGTGGAGCGCGGGTCGCGCAACCTCAGCCTCGTCAACGTCGAGCGCCTGGCTGTCGCGCTGTCGCTGAAGATCTGGGAGTTGTTCCAACGGGTCGATAGAGGGTGACGGACGGCACGCGGCGCACGCCGGGTGAGCCGGTGACGTACCGGCCGGCCGCCGGCGGCCCGTTCGGCGGTCGCCGCAGAACGTTAAGGTGGGCAAGCGTCCGACGGTCTCGTGGCCGTAGCGGGCGCAGCTGGAACACTCGCGATGTGCCTGCCGGGCCCCCGCCCCAACCTCGCGTCGGCCGTCCGACGACGACTTGCTCTCACCGTCGAACGGTGACTATCGTTCCAGCCGCTGTTGGATAGACTATGGCTCGACGCGTCGCACCTTTGGCAAGTCCGCCGCGAAGCGCTCCTTGAAACCCGCGAAGCAAGGGGGTGTTGTATGGGTTCGGCAGGTACCGGTCGGTTTTCGGACTACCCCGGAAGCCAAGGTGGTCGACCCGGTGGCGGTGGGGGCGGCGGGGGCGGTGGGGGCGGATCGGACAAGGACGACCGCTGCGCGGCCGATCTCAGGGCGGTCTCGCTCGAAGAGGTAGCATCCTCTGACTTTTTCAAGACTCACGCGTCAGTCCCGGCGGTGAATACCAAGGTCCAACTCCGCAGCAAACTCCTCGGCGGGCGCCTCGCCGTTGAGTCAACCGCCGACCAGGAAGTCGTCGGACTGCTCCCCACCTCGCTCAACTACCTGCGAGCGTGCATGCAAAGCGGGTGGGCTTACGCGGGCCAAGTGTGCGACTCCTCCGCGGGAAAGCTCCCCAAGGTCAAGGTGGATTTGAAGGCCAGCCAATGACCCCGCGCCCCGCAGTCTGTGTCGTCGGCCAAGTCCTCGTGGACGTGACGCTTCCACGCCCCGGCGGACCCTATCGACTTCGGGCCGGCGGCATCATGCACGCGGCCAGGGCGTTGTGGGCGATCGGCTGCCCGTACTCCCTCGCCTACGTCGCGCCCGACTACCTCGACGCTGAAATCGCGGATCATGTCAGGCACTACGGTGCCGGCCACGCCACACGAATCGGCCGCGTCTCGGGATCTCCGAACGTCGTCCTGGTCGCGGAACCCACCGAGGCCGGGCCCCAAGGCTACGAGTACCTCCTCCGCGACCGGCACCAGTGTACTCTGTCCGTTGACGCCCTGCAGCAATGCCTCGCCAGTGGGCCCCCCAGCGACGTCCTTGTCTTTCCGGGGGGCTTCGACCTGGGAGTCGTTCTGCGGGCGTTGGCGGCGTCGGCCGCGGCCGTTCACGTCGACGCCAATTTCGAGCCCCCGACTTTCGAGGACTTGCGGCCCCTGACCCGCCCATTCGAGACGGTCGCCCTCTCGACGTCGTCCGAGACGTTTCTCCGGACATACCGCGGCGACCCCCGGTCGCTCTGCGCCGGCCTGGTCGGCGACCTCTGCCACCACTTCTTGCTGAAGGAGAACCGCGGCGGTTCACGCCTGTTCGGCCCGCGCGGCGAGTGCGTCGCCACCCCCGCGCAGCCGCGCCGCGTGCAACACTCCGTGGGCGTCGGCGACTGCTTCGACGCCGTATTCATCGCCCTGCGCCACCGGATGCCGCAACGGGCAGCCCTCGCGTACGCCTCCTGCCTCGCCGCCGAGTACGCGTGCACGACGTACCCGGACGTGTTCCGGGACAGGGCCCAGGCGTGGCTCGGGGTTCCCGAGGCCGAGGTGGCCGAACTGGGCGGCACTCAACTGCCTTGGGAGCTACGCCCGAAGGCTCAGGTGTACGTCGCCGCGCCGGATTTCAGCCGCGTGGATCGGCGCCCGATTGATCGAGCCGTCGCCGCCCTCCGCTACCACAATTTCGTGCCACGGCTCCCGGTCCGTGAACACGGCGAAATGGGGGCCGACGCGACGGTCGAGCGGCGCAACGCCCTTTGCGAAGCCGACCTGCAACTCCTGGCCGAGTGCAAGATCCTCCTGGCCGTTCTCGTTTACGACGACCCGGGCACCCTGATCGAAATCGGCATCGCCGTCGAGCGGGGCGTCCCGGTCGTCGTGTTCGACCCGTTCGGCCGCGCCGACAACCTAATGCTCACGCAGTTGCCGCGACTCGTGTCGTCCGACCTCGACGAGGTGATGACGGCGGTGTTCGCCTGCGCCGCCGAGGTGGTTACCCCATGAGCCCGGGCCATCCGACCGCCGTCCTCCTGGCCTCCGGCGGGCTCGACTCGACGACGCTCGCCTACTGGCTGCTCGGCCGAGGCACGCACTTCGTTCCGCTGTTCATCGACTACGGCCAGCACTGTGCGGCCGTCGAGCGGGCCCGACTGGCCGAGGTACTTCCGGGCGAGGCCGTGGCGTCGCTCCGGTGCGTCAACGTCAGCGACGTCTACGCCGGGAGCGAGTCGCGCCTGATCCGGGCGCCGGACCTTTGGACGGAGCGCGTGTCTGCGGACGACCTTTACCTGCCCTACCGCAACCTCCTGCTCCTGGCCGTCGGCGCCGCTTTCGCGCAAGCGCACGGGATGTCGGAGATCTATGCCGCCTTCATCAACAGCAACCACGCCAAGGAGATCGACTGTTCGGCCGCCTTCTTCGAGCGCCTCGCGCTGCTGCTCGCCGACTACGGGGGCGTGGCCATCCGGATGCCGTTTCGGCAACACACGAAGCGACAAGTGGCGGAGCTCGGCCTCGCGCTTGGGGCCCCCGTCGCGCGGACGTTTTCGTGCCAGGCGTCGCCGTCGATCCCGTGCGGGGCGTGCCCGAACTGTGTGGACCGCCTCGAAGCACTCAGCTCGCTCGAAGGAGGTTAGGCCCGGATGGTGACGGACCGAACGCCCGGGGTCGACGCCGCGCGGCGAATTGCCGACCTTGTTGCCCGCACGCCCGGGTTCCGGCTGCAAGTGCTCACCGGGCCGGTGTACGCCCACATGGGCGCGACGATCTGTGACGCGATCCTACAGGCCGGGCTGAATTACCGAACCGTCGTTGCGCCGCGCATCCGGCAGCTCACGCGCCAGTGGCCCACCGCCAGGCGGACGAGCGCGTTCGCCGGCCTGATTCGCCGTCACGGCGTCGGGACGGTACTCCGGTGGCGTGACCCGGAAAAGCCCAGGCGGATCGTGGAGCTTACGGAGTTCCTCGCCGCCGCGGGCGTCGAGACGGAAGACGACCTCCGCGAGTGGATGCAACCGCAGCGTAATGCCGCCGACCTCCGGAGTCGGCGCGGGATTGGGCCGAAGACCTTCGACTACCTGAAACGGCTGGTTGGCATCCCCACTATCGCGGTCGACCGCCACATCCGATCGTTCGTTCGTTGGGCGGGGCTAGCGCTGACCGGGTACGAGGAGGTATCAGAGGCCGTCGCTTCCGCGGCCGACCTGCTCGGGGTCGACTGCGGGAGCCTCGATTACGCGATTTGGCGGCACGTGTCGAATCTCGAAACCGGCGTTCGGCGGTGCGGTCCGTGACTTGACGCTAGTCGGCAAGCAGTCTGTTCGCGAAAACCGCGACGATGTCGTTGTGAACCTCGCGCAGCGAGCCGTCCTCCAGTTTGGCCACCGTTGTGTCGTCGGTGTAGTAACGGATCTTCGCAGTGTTGTTGAAGTCGGCCGCCCGGATGTACAGCATCCCGGCGACGGTCAGGTCATCCTCCCTGGCGACCCAGCCCTTGCGGAATGCATAACGGATGCGCTCCTCGACACTCTGGGGTAAGTCCAGGTAGTCGTCGATCGGCAGCTTCCTTCTTTGCACGAGCTCAAACAGCTCGATGGACAGTGCCGTTTGCGTGTAGCGCAGCAAGCCGTACTTCAAGCCGTATTGCCGGGCCGGTGGGTTGAAGAACACCTCGTTTTTTTCGGTGTCGAACTGTCGGATCTTGCGCGAAACGCCCGTCTGGCATACCTTTTTGTAGACCGTCAGGTCCTTCTTCATCCCCGTGACAATGCGCGTGTCGGCGGCGATCTCGGCAAACACCCGCCGACGGGCCGAGGCAGCCAACGCTCGATTGCCCGCGACGAATTCCGCTTCCAATATCCGGCCCGGGAATGGCGTATCGTTGCCTGCGTAGTAGCTCAGTTGGTCGGGGCCGTCGAGTCGCTTGTGTTCCAGCGAAACCTTCATGCACGGCGTCGGGCCGACGCCAAAGATGTCGGATCGGGACGTCGCCACCAGCTTGTCGTAATACTGGTGCGGGTAGACGCGAGTGCCGTTCTCGTCAGGCGCGGGCGGTGCCCAGTCGTCGCCCATCGAGTCTTGCGTGAGTAGCACGAATTCCGTCTCGCCGAGGGCAGCACCTTCAAAGCGACCGCCGCTACCGACCCGCAGCAGCGCGACGTTTGCGAACTCGTTCAAGTAGCGGAAGTGGTCCGCCAGCTGGTTTAGGGTAGCCAACTCCGCCACGAAGCCCACGCCGTACGCCGGGAAAAAGCCGCCGGCGATCACTCCGATGAACCGCCTTTCGCCGGCCGGTAGGCTGGCGAGGTCGAGTTTTGCCGGATCCATTTCCAAGGGAGTGCCCCTTTATGGGTGGCGGGACGTGAGCGTCCGCCCCGGCCACCGCCTAGACACCGATCTCGGTCCTCGGGTTCTCGTCGGGAAGTGCCGCGCCGGAAATCACCAGACTTGGCAAAGCAGCCGGTCATTGTACGGCCGCCCGGCCGGCCTTGCGGCGGCAGACCGCCCGACCGGTCGGGCACCGGGTGCGGGCGCGCTGGAACGAGTGCCCCGCCTCCCGGATCACCGCCAGATAATGAACGTCGAGGCCCGGGGCAAGCCGTCGGGTGCCGAGCGCAGGACCCGCCGGAGGACCGACAGTGACCAAGTCGCGGTCCCGTCCCACTCCGGAGTCGGGGGGCGGGCGACCTCCCGGAGGATACTGTCGCGGGCGACGGCGTCGTAGGCCGGGCTCGCCCGCCGCCGTGGCGGGGGTGGTGGCGGCCGGCCCCTCCAGGTTGAACCGGGCGACCAGGCGGGCAACGGCGTCCCCGCTCCTGAGGCGCGCGGCCCCGGCCGCGCCTGGTCGCCGTGCCCGTCGCCGACGATGAAGATCAAGGTGGCTCGGGTGACCTCGTCGGCCGGCGCGGTCCGGGACCGGCGCAGGCAGACGAGTTCGCGCCGCCCGGCTGCGGTGAGCCGGCGGAGGGAGTCCTGCTGGGGTGCGGGCGCGCGGACCCCTACGGCATGCCCGCCATTGTACGTGCGCTCGAACGGCTACGCACGAGCCAATGACCCACTAGGCGCCGACCGCCCCGTGACATCGGACAAGCCAATCACAGGCCTAGGCCCGGACGATGCGGCAGCGGCCCTCGAGGCCGCGAGTGGCGTTGCGGGTGTCCACGATCAGACGGGCGTGGCCGGCGATCCAACGCCAATCGAAGCAGGAGTGGTCGGTGACCACCAGGACACAATCCTGGGCCGCGAGCATCGGATCGGTCAACTCGACGCTCGTACCCGTAAGGTGCGGCCACCGCCGCATCGGCGGCAGTCGTGAAACGTACGGGTCGTGGTATGTCACTTCTGCGCCCTTGCGCAGCAGCAGGTCCATGACCTCGAACCCCGGCGACTCCCGCGGGTCGTCCACGTCCCGCTTGTACGCCATGCCCAGCAAGAGAACCCGGCTCCCCTTCACGGGCTTGCCGTCGTCGTTGAGCGCGTCGGCGACCCGGCCGACGATGTACGCGGGCATCGCCGCGTTCACCTCGCCGGCCAGCTCGACGAACCGGGCCGACAGGCCGCACCGGCGCGCCGCCCACGCCAGGTAGAACGGGTCGACCGGGATGCAGTGCCCGCCCAGCCCCGGCCCGGGGTCGAACCGCTGGAACCCGAACGGCTTGGTGGCCGCCGCCGCGATCACCTCCCACACGTCGATGCCCATATGCCCGAAGATCACCTTCAGCTCGTTGACCAGGGCGACGTTGACCGCCCGGTAGGTGTTCTCCAGCACTTTGCACGCTTCCGCGACCTCCGGGCTCGACACCGGCACGACGATGGGGGCGACGCGTGCGTACAGGGCACAGGCCCGCTCGAGGCTCGCGGCGTCGTAGCCGCCGACGACCTTCGGGACCGTGGTAACTGAGTGCCGCGGGTTGCCGGGGTCCTCGCGCTCGGGGCTGTAGGCGATGAAGAAGTCCGTCCCGGCCCGCAGGCCGCCCGCCTCCAGGAGCGGCAGGACGAGTTCGCGGGTCGTGCCCGGGTACGTCGTACTCTCCAAGACGACGAGCTGCCCCGGCCGCAGCCGCGCCGCGACCGCCCGCACCGACGCCTCGACGGACGACAGGTCGGGGTCGCGCGCCGGCGTCAACGGCGTCGGCACGCACAAGAGGACCGCGTCCGGCTCGCCCAGCCGGCCGAAGTCGGCGGTCGCCTCGAAGCCGGCGTCGCGCATGACGCGGACGTCGCTGTCGGCAACGTGGCGGATGTAGCTGCGTCCGGCCCGCAGGGTCTCGACTTTGGCAGGGTCGGTGTCGAAGCCGAGGACACGCACGCCGGCGGTCGCGAACGCCCGGGCCAGAGGCAGTCCCACGTAACCGAGGCCGACGACGCCGACCTGAACCGGCGGGCTTGGTCCGGTCGCAGGGCTACCGTCCGCACTTGCTCGTCCCATGGCCCTCCCTCGCACTAGGAGCGTTGGTGTGTACCGCGCCACGTTTCGGGGCCGCTACGCGACGCTATGCGCGAAGTTCAGGACGTAATTGGCAACATGAAATCTGATCCCGGGGTGAAACCGACCGGTTCTCCAGTCTACCCATTTTGTGACCGAATAAGTGGGCCGCAAATTCGTTCGCGATTTCTCGCCGATTGCCCTTGACGACACGTTGATTACGCCCGCAACATACTACGGTCACTTTTCCTTTCGGCGTCCCGTCGCGCCGGTTCGAATAGCTGGGGTCTCGGCCATGAAATGCGCGCCCCACGTCCCGATCGCGCCGATCATCGCCGTCCCGTCGTGGGGCGACCCGGTCGTCTGCACCCCGCCGGCTCCGCCGCCGGGCGACGATCCCGGCACATGCGGCGAATGCGACTGCGGCGGGTCGTGCGGCGGCGAGTGCGGCTGTGGCGGGTCGTGCTGCGGTGGGTGCGGTTGCGACGGTAACTCGGGTGGCTGCGGCGGTGAGGGGTCGTGCGGTTCGGAGGGCGGCGACCAGGGCAATTGTGAGTGCGCCGGGACCGGCCACCCGCCGCCGATCGCGCTGCGCCCCGAGTTCGCAGCGCTTGGCTTCGGCCCGTGCGGCCCGTGCGGCCTGCCCGGCGTCGGCACCTCCGGGCTGGACCGCCTCGTCCACATGACCCACGACGTGGCCAAGAAGGCCGAGCGCCCCGCCCACGGCCACTTCCCCTGCGCCGGCGGCGAGCCGGCCGTCGACCCGATCACCGGCCGGGTGGTCGCCGAGATCCGCCCGCCGGCGGCCGGGCCTTGGGACCCCCGGCCCGCGCTGGTCTACAGCAGCCAGACCCCCGCCGCGTCTGCCTTCGGCAAGGGGTGGCGCAGCGAGTTGGGCCGCTCGGTGTCGGACCTGGGCGGGGGCGACGCCAACGTCAACACCGCGGACGGCCGCGCCCTCGGTTACACCTCCTTCAACGCCGGGACCGGCTACTTCACTGCCCCCGACGGCGCGCCCAACGCCCTGTCCTACGACGCGGGGAGCACCGTTTGGACCGAGACACAGCCGGACGGCGTGGCGCGGCGCTACTACACGGACGGGGACACCACCGAGAAGCCGCTGGTGGCCCTGGTCAGCCCGGCGGGCCAGCGCTGGACGGTGAGCTACGACGGCAGCGGCCGCGTCTCGCGCGTGACCGACCCGGCGGGGCGGCGCACGAGCTACGCCTACGACAGTTCCGGCAATGTCCGCCGGCTACAGGAGGCCGGCGGGCGGATCACGTCGTTCACGGTAGACGGCTCTGGCAACCTGGTGCGGTGGCAGCGGCCCGACGGCACGCGGGTGACGCTGGGCTACGACGGCAGTTCGCGACTGACCAGTTGGGCGCGGCCCGGCGACTTGCGCACCTCGTTCGCGTACGACGGCTCCGGCCGGGTGGTGCGCTCCGTCTGCCCACTGGGCGTCCGGACGACCTACGTCCACGTCTCGCAGCAAGTCGGCGTGGTCGGCGACGGCGGGGTGCGGACCACGATCGTGTACGACGGCGACGGCCGGGTCCGGCGGGTGACCGACGCGGCGGGCAACAGCACCACCTACACGTGGTCGAGCGGGTTCCTGGCCGGGGTGCAGGACCCGCGGGTGGACCCGGACGCCGAACACGGCTACGTGCTGGACTACACCCTGTTGGGCGACGGCACGCGGCGGCTGTCCGAGCTGTGGCTGCCGGGGGTTTCCCCCATCTCCGAGGACGCGACGCCGACCCTGGCGGTGGCCTACGACGCGTCGAGCCGGCCGCGGCGGGTGACGGACGCGCTGGGGCGGATCACGACGGCGGTCTGGAACGGCTACCGGCGCGACGCAGTGGTCGACGCCGGGGCATTTCGGACCACCTTCGTGTACACGGCAAGCGGCCAGGTCCGGGCCGTGATCGACCCCCTCCTGCGCCGGGTCACGACCGTCTACGACGGCCTCGGCCGCGTGCTGGCCAAAGTCAACGGGTTGGGCCAGCGGACGACGTACGCGCATAACGTCAACAGCCAGGTCATCGAAATCCGCGACCCGCAGGGCAACCGGACGACGTGCGTGCGCGACGCGATGAACCGCGTCGTAGCGCGGGTCGACCCACTGGGCCGCCGGACTACGACGGTGTACGACGCGCAGGGCCACAAGATCGCATCCGTGAACCCGCTAAACGCGCGGGCGACGACTACGTACGACCGGCTGGGCCGCCCGGCCGTCAGAATCGACCCGCTGACGAACCGCACGACGAGCGTGTTCGCCGACGACTGCGAGCCGGCGGTAACGATCGACCCGCTGGGCAACCGCACGACGTTCGTGCGCGACCGGCTCGACCGGCTGATCGCCGTGGTGAACCCGCTGGGCAAACGCACCACCTACGGCTACGACGCGGTCGGCAACCGGGTGACGGTCATGAACCCGCTGGGCTACGTCACCACGACGGCGTACGACCTGCGCGACCGGGTCACCGCCGTGACCGACCCGCTGGGGAACACGTCGGAGTTCCGCTACGAACTGCTGAACAAGCCGACGGAGTCGATCGACCCGCTCGGCCACCGGGTGACGACCGTTTACGACGCGCTCTACCGCCCGGCCGCGTGGGTCGACCCCTTGGGCCGGCGGGCGACGACGGCGTACGACGCGGGCGGCTGTCCCGTCGCCGGGGTCGACCCGCTGGGCAACCGGACGACGGCGGTGTACGACGCGGCGAAACGGCGGGTGGCCTCCGTCAACGCCCTGGGCTACCGGACGACGACGGCCTACGACGCGGCCGGCCGGCCGGTCCGGGTCGTGAACGCCCTGGGTCGCATCGCGACCACCGCGTACGACGCGGCGAACGAAGCAGTCGCGTCGGTCGACCCGCTCGGCAACCGCACCACGATGATTTACGACGCCGCCGGCCGCGTCGTTGCCGTGCGCGACCCGCTCGACCGCCGCACGTCCACGGCGTACGACCTGGCCGGCCGGGTGAGGGCCACGGTCGACCCGTTGGGCAACCGCACCACGGCCGTGTACGACGCCGCGGGCCGCCGTACCGTCGGCATCGACCCCTTGGGCAACCGGACCACGAGCGTCTACGACGCGGCGAGCCGCGCCGTCGCCTGGGTCAACCCGCTCGGCAACCGCACCACGATGGTCTACGACCCGGCCGACCGGCAAGTGGCGGCGGTCAACCCGCTCGGCCAGCGGTCCAGCACGGTGTACGACCGGGCCGACCGCCCGGTCGTGTCCGTCGACCCGCTCAACGCCCGTGCGACGAGCGTCTACGACGCGGCCGGCCGCGCGGTCGCGTCGGTCGACCCCCTCGGAAAGCGTTGGACGACCGTGTACGACGCGGCCTCGCGCGTGACGGCCGTCGTCAACCCGCTCCTCCAGCGCACCAGCTACGCCTACGATGCGGCCGGCCGGCAGGTTGCCGCGACCAACGCACTGAACTTCCGAACGACCAGCCTCTACGATGCCGCGGGCCGCCTGACTGCCGTTGTCGACCCGCTGCTCCAGCGGACGACGTTCGGCTACGACGCCCTCGGCCAGCGCGTGTCCGTCCGCGACGCCAACGGCAACCGGACCACGAGCGTCTACGACGCGGCGAACCGCTTGCGGGCTTCCGTCAACGCCCTGGGTTACCAGGTGACGCAGTCGTACGACGCGGCCTCGCAGTTGACCGTCGGCACCAACCCGCGCGGCTTCCGGACGAGCTTCGCCTATGACGCGGCCGGGCGGCAGACGCGGCAGATCGACCCCCTGGGCCGGCGCTAGACCCCCGCTTACGACGCTGCGGGGCGGCGGACCCTGCGCGA
>CAZNSL010000008.1:11300-20180 GCA_964574975.1 uncultured Alcaligenaceae bacterium
GACCCGCCCGTCCGGCGAGGTCGCGATCCTCTGGGCGGGGTGGAGCTTGCGCTGCCGCACGCTCTCGGCCACGCGCTCGTCGAACTCGATCACGACCCGCGACCGTGTGGGCGGAGCGACCCCCTGGGCCGGCGCACGACCGCCGCTTACGCCGCGGGGGGGCGGACGACCGTGCGGGTCGACGGCCGCGGCCAGCGGACTACATACGCCTACGACGCGGCGGGCCGTCCGACGGCGCGGCGCTACGCCGACGGTACCCGCGTCACCCAGGTTTACGACGCGGCCGACCGCCGCGTCCTGACGCAAAACTCCGACGGACGGACCACCTGGCTTTACGACGCCGCCGGCCGCGTCGCCGTCGAGGTGGGCAACCTGAGTCGCCGGCTGACCTACGCCTACGACGCCGCCGGCCAGCGGCGCAGCCTGTCCGCGCCGGTTACCGGGCGCACGACTTATGCATTCGACGCGGCCGGGCGGGTCGCCTGGCTGGCCGACACCACCGGCGAGCGGACGACCTTCCAGCACGACGCGGCCGGGCGGCGGACGGCCGACCGTTTGGGCAATCTGACGCGGGCGTCGTACACCTACGACGCCGCGGATCGGCTGACCCGGCTGGCCAACTACGACAAGGCCATGGCCGTGCTATCCAGCTTCGACTACAGGGTTGACGCCGTCGGCAACCGCACGCGGGTCACCGAAGCCTCTGGTGACCGGGTGACGTGGAGTTACGACGCTGCCTACCAACTGCGGCGCGAGCGACGATCCGGGGCGAACGGCTACGACGTGACCCACACCTACGACCCGGCGGGCAATCGCACGGTGAAGGCGGCGTCGGGTGTGCGGACGACGTTCGCCTACGACGCGGCCGACCAACTCGTGAGCCGGGACGACGCCACAACCCTGACGAACTATACCTTCGACGGGGCGGGCAACCAGGTCATCGAACAGGCGAAAGCCGGGGCGCGCACGACCTACGCGTGGGACGGCGAGAGCCGGATGACGGTGGCGCGGGTGTCCAACGATGCGGCGCGGGTGACGTTCGCCTACGACGGGGACGGGCGGCGGACGCGCAAGAGCGAGTCGGGGGCATTCCCGCGCCTGTACGTCTGGGACGGCCAGAACGTCCTCCAGGACATCGTCTTCCAAATCGGTGGCCTGCACACGACCCAGTTCGCCCTGGAGCCAGCCTTCTTCGGTAACTTGCTGGCGCTGCGCGACTACGCCAACACCCCCGACCCGCCGCGCTACTACCACTTCGACGGGCTGGGCTCCGCCGACCGGTTGACGGACACAAGCGGGAGCGTCACCGACAGCTACATAAACTCCGCCTACGGCGAACAGGTCACGGCCACCGGCAGCACCACTAATCCCTACCGCTTCGTCGGACGACTCGGGTACTACCGCGACACTGCCACCGGGCTGTACTATGTCCGGGCGCGATACTACAGTTCATTTTATGCGCGTTTTCTGGGCTACGATCCATTGGCTATCATATCGGATTCACTCCGCACATACATTTATGCCGACAATTGTCCATTAAGTCGCTCAGATCCATCTGGACTGCTGTCGGAAGCGGAGTGTAATAAGATATTAGCTGAGTATTCTGGCCCTTCGCCGAACGATGGTTTGCCACCACCGAGGTATCCACGGACATGGATCAAAGGCACAGTTGAGTATTGCACGCGTCGGGGGTGCAAAATCAAAATCGAATGCGCCAACTGTGCCGGTCAGGGGCAAACTGAAGGCTTTTGTAATAAAGGAGGTGTTACTAGCAGGATTTGTTATAATAACATAAAGACGCGAGAGGATGCTATCATCACATTGAAGCATGAACTAACACATGCATATAACCGCTGTTCAAAGCGCTTCCAAGTGTTGCAAGACCACCCGTGCCTTCGTGGTGCATGTTCCGAACTGCGTGCAACCATTTTCTCAGGAGCATGCCTTATTCCACCCGGAAAACCTGGCAGTAATAGGCTTGGAAATGAGTCATATGGAGAGTGCGTCCTACGATCGGCCACTGAATATATTGGTACTGGCCAACAATGCCAGTCTCACCCGCTACTAGGTGACAAAGGTGCTGTATGCTGTGCGTGGCTCCGATGCGTACACCTAGACTCTGTGCCACCTACAGCATGTGACCTCATACTTGGCCATGGAAGCAATCTGATTCCGCCACGGCCAGAAGCCGAGTGCATTCATTACACGGAAGCTAGATGCAAGTTCGAGTTTGGCGACGTATTTGATGTCATTTAGTGAGCGTCGAAAGGTCAGCGGCCTTGAGATAGTCGTACTTTGGAACCGCGTTTCGGAGGCTAAAATGAACACGTGGCCCATTCGATCAACTTGGCTGACTGTTGTTGCCCTATCGTACACCAGCTGCCTTACCGCAATGTGTCAAGCGCCGCCAATGAGCAAGGCAGCGGACAAGAGTGCGAAGACATCCGCGGAGAAAGAGAGAGAGAATCTGATCGCGCAATCCGACAAAGTGCATTGCGTGATCGAAAAAATCTCTGTCTATAATACCGGTGTCGTGTTCCAAATGAGTCTAAGAAATGACTCAAATGCTAATATCAGGATTAGGTACGAAAGCTCTATCTTTGGAAATCTGGGAACGGGTAAGTATGTTGACGACAAAGGCGCAGTATGGGCACTACCGCCATACCGGAGAGACTACTATTATGGCGCGCCAACGGTTGACAAAACGTTCCTGATAAGTAAGGGAAAAACTGTACGTTTCTCGGTTGTGTCAGATTTGGAGCAGCGTAGGCTAGTGCGGCAAGACAAGAGTGTTCTTACCAATACTAATCCATGTCAATTGAATTATGAAATCGGTTGCTTTATGTACGTTTACTCAGAGAACATGCAGAATGCGAGAGAAGTCTATTTCATGGGCCATGGAAAGGTGACTGTCGAATGGCATGATACTGCGATTCAGGCCGGTTTGCGTACGAAGATTGTTGAAGCTGGTAAACCAACTGGCGATTGACAGAATGTCTGCACAGGCGTCTGTCATTACATTTATCGATTGTTCAACCGCTGTGAGAAGCACTTGTGGCCTGTCGGGCGGACTGATGTCGTTCCAAGCCCGCACGAAACCGCAAAGGATGTGGTTTCCTTTTGCCCGGGCTGACTCAATCACGACGCTATAGCAGAATCTAATCTATGTGGCTGTTGGTCTGGTATTGGTCGATGCGGATCCTCTAGTAGGCTGGAATCGAAGTCGTTCGTGCCTACACCGGCACTTGCAGTCCCGAGACTTGATCGGTAGCACTTTTGCGGCCGTGCCTCTACCGGCATAGCGACGTCCCATTAACATATGGTATTCTGTTCAGGCGTCATCTGTACTTGAGGGCAGCCGCGCGGCCAAAACACCTCTTTTGTCCTGCTGCACGAAGCATACTGTAGAGTCTGAACACGCGGTTACATATGACGAGTTCCTACGACCGACGGCCGATGGCAATTGCGATGCCGTCGAATTGGCCGACAGGCGACGCGCGTGTGCCGGGGGGCGGCGAGCACTATGCGCTGGCCGCTAATGACCGCGCCGCCTTAGCCGCGGCCCCCGGTGATCTGTCGGCCGCGCTCGCGGGATTCACTGCTGCCCTCGAAATCGATGCGTTGTGCTGGCCGGCCCATTACAACCTCGCCATGCTGGAAGGCGAAAACAATCGACCCAGGGTGGGTCTAAGGCAAGCGGAAACTTCCGCGGACCCAATACCCGGGTTGTACGACAACTCCTCGAAGACGCGCGTGGCAGTCGTGAGCTTCTTGTTCAATTGGCCTTCGACTGGTGGCGGAATTGTTCATACGTTCGAGTTGTGCCAGTTTATTCGCGCCGCCGGGTATGAGATCCGCCTTATCTATGCCTGTTACCCCCCGTGGGGAATCGGCGGCATCACGGGAGAACTGCCATTTCCTTCCGATCGTCTCGACTTTGTCGAAGGCGACTGGACGATGGCGAACATCCTTGGCCGCTACAGTGCCGCCGTGGATGCCTTCGATGCTCATATCGCAATCGTCACCGACTCTTGGAACATCAAGCCGCTCTTGGCGGATGCGCTTCGCGGACGCCGGGTGATCCTCAGGCTCCAGGCGATGGAGTGCCTGTGCCCACTCAACAACGTGCGTCTTCTGCCCGAACCGGGCGGCGTGGCCCGGCAGTGTACTTTACACCAGCTCGCGGTCCCGGACGCCTGCCGCGCCTGCATCGCCGGCCGCGGCCACCAGTCGGGCGCGCTGCATCGGGCCGAGCGGGAATTGTGCGACGTCGGCACGCCCGAGTACGACGCGGCCCTCCGCCGCGCCTTCCGCGCGGCCGAGGCAGTCCTCGTCGTGAATCCTCTCACCGAAGCCCTCGTCCGTCCCTACGCGAAGAACGTCAATGTCGTGACGGCCGGCATGGACCCGGCCCGCTTTCCCTGGCCGCTGCCCGACGCGGCAGATGCAGCGTCCGAGGGCCGGCCTTTACGGCTACTTTTTGCGGGGCTGGTGGACGAATGGATGAAGGGCTTTCACGTCCTGCACGACGCCTGCTCCCTGTTATGGCGAACCCGGCGGGACTTCGAGTTGTTGGCCACCGCGAACCCACCCGGCCGGGTCGACGAGTTTACCCTCTACGTCGGCTGGCTCTCTCAAGAAGAGTTGCCCCGCCAGATCCGCGCGGCCGACGTCCTCATCATGCCGACGATCGCCCAGGAGGGCCTGGGCCGTACGGCGGTCGAGGCCATGGCCTGCGGACGGCCGGTGGTCGCCAGCCGCATCGGCGGCCTGCCGGCCACCGTCGTCGAGGGGGCCACCGGCCTCCTGTTCGAGCCGGGCGACGCGTCTGACCTGGCCCGTAAACTCGCCGCACTCCTCGACGACACGGACCTCCGCCGCCGGATGGGCGAAGCCGGCCGCAAGCGGTTCGAGGAGTACTACAGTTGGCCGGTCATTATCGACCGGCACTACCGGCCGCTTTTGGGGCCGACTACCCGCCCCTCCCTTGCTGTGGCGGGCCAGTCGGAATTCCCGCCGGTCGCCGCCGGCCTCGGCTGCGTCCTCGCCGTGCGGGACCGCCCGGCCGTTGTCTTGGAACGCACGTTCCAGACCTGCGCTTACCAGACCGTCCAGCCCATAGACAAGGTCCTCCTTGATTTCGGCAGCGCTGCGGCCTCAACCGAGGAGTATGCGGCCCTCTGCGAGCGGTTCGGCTGGCGGCTCGTCCGCGCCGGTCCTGCGGGCCGCGAGTGGTCCCTGCCTGCCGCCTACAATCTTGCCGTGTCCGCCTTAAGCGACGATGTCACCGTCGTCTTCAAGAGTGATGTGGACGTCCTCCTGGGCCGGAACGTCCTGGAGACGGCTGCCCGGCTCGGGGCCGACGCCTTCTGTCAATTCCAGTACTTCACGACGCCGTCCGACGTCCGGTACCCCGAAGCCTTCTCCGGACCCGACGACTTGATCCGCGTCTTCGAACAGCGCGGCCGTCCCACGCCGAGCGTGGGCCAGGGGCTGTTCGCCTGCCCGGCCCGGTGGTTCCGGCAGGTCGGCGGCTTCGACCTGGCCTACGCGTCGTGGGGCTACGAGGACCACGACCTGCGGTGGCGGGCGGAGCAGTCGCTCCCCGTCGTCGACGTGGACTTCCACGAAGCGCTGCTCGTCCACCAGTGGCACCCGCCGGCGCGGGACGCCGGCCCGGCCGAGGTGAACCGGGCGTACTTCGAGCGCATGAAGGCCTCCGGGTCGGTCGTGCGGAACGGCGGCCGGCTCACACCGCTGGAGGCCCAGCCGACCCCGGCGGCGTTGGCGGCCCCGCCCACGCCGCGCATAGTCGTAGCCACCCGGTCGCTCCACGACGACCTGTACCAACTCTCCGGCGATTTGCTCGACTTCGGGGGTGCCGGCCCGCACGGGCCGGTGCCGCGGGAGCGGTGGCGCTTCACTGGCGTCGACGCCGCCGGCTACTTCCGGGAGCTGGCCCGCCTGGACGCAGACTGGGTAGTGAACCTCGACGAGGATGCCTTCCTCCTTGACCCCGCGGCCCTGGCACGGCTCGTCCGCCAGATGGGGGAGCAAGGGTACGCGGCGTGCGGCCTGCCCGACGGCGGCACCGTGGCGATCCGCCGCCACAACCCGGCCGCCTGCAACGCCTGCTTCAACGTCCTCGACGTGCGGAGGGTGCGGGCGGCGTGGCGGGATTGGGACGCCGCCCTCGCCGCCCGGTTCCGGCAGGAGTTCGTGGACCGCCTCCCGGGGTTCGCCAGCCGGTCGGAGTTCGCGTTCGACCACTTCGAGCCGTACTACGGCCCCTTCTTCGCCTTGCTGGCGGCCGGCGAACGGATCCTCTACCTGGACGGCCGGGCGTGGGACGACGGCGTGTCAACCGTGGTGATAGCCCCCGACGGCGCGCCGCTAGTGCTGCATGCTTGGTACGGCCGCGACTGGGCCGCCGACCCGGCCACGCGGGGGCGCATCCGGGCCGCATTCGACTACGCCCGGTCGCACCAGCGGCGGCTCCGCGACGGGGCCGTGGCCGCTTCGGCCGGGCTGCCGGCCGCGTACGCCCCGGTCATCCCCGCGCGGGTGGACCAAGCTAAGCTCCAGGACGCGGTCGCCGAATTCCTCGGCCTGCCGGTCGCCCGGGCGATGGGCCTGTACCGCGGCTGCCGGGCGCTCCACGAGCGGGAGCGGTACGCCGAGCGCCTCGGCGAGTACAAGACGCTCTGCTTCGAGGAGGCGTACGTCCTCTACGCCCTGATGAGCGAGCGCCGCCCCGCCTCCCTCGCCGACGTCGGCACGCGGAGTGGCAAGTCGGCCCGGAGGTTACTCGACATACGCGCCGCCCTGGGACTCGACGCGCCGCTCACGTGCTTCGACGGCCGGGACCAAATCGAACACCTGAGGCCCGACGAGGCGGCGGTCGCCGTGGGCGACCTCCGGGGCCGCTTCCGCGAAGCCGTGTTCGACCCGGCCCCGCCAGGCCTGGCGTTCCTCGACCTGCACGACCGCGCCGTGCTGCGCGAGTCGGTCGCCGCGACGCTCGCCGACCGCCGTGGCTGGGTGCTGGCCGTGCAGTGCTGCGGCCGCGGGCTGTGCAACCCGCACATGGCGGTCGCCGAGGACGACCCGAACGTGACGACGCTGACGGGGCTGTGGGAGCGGTACGTCCTGGCCGAGGCGTTCGGCGTGGTCGACCCGCTCGACCCGCGGTTGGACGCCGCCGAGACGCCGACGCACCGCCTGCGCGTGTTCGACACGCCGCACGGCCTGGCCGTCATCCTCCCGAAATGACTCCGGAGGGCTACTCGTGCCGCCGATCCACCGCGTCGCCCTGGTCTACGACGACCGCCCGCGCCCCGAGACGACGGGGGTGTACTGCCTGCGGGCGTTGCGCGAACTGGTCGACGTCGAGCACGTCCGCCCCGGCGACCTGGGCGGCCTCGACCCCGGCCGGTACGACCTGTACCTGAACGTCGACGACGGCCACGAGTACCGGCTGCCGCCCGGCCTGCGGCCGTGCGCCTGGTGGGTCATCGACACCCACATGAACCTGGACTGGGACCTCCGGAAGGCCCCGGACTTCGACCTCGTCTTCGCCGCCCAGCGGCCGGGGGCCGAGGCGCTGCGGGCCGCCGGCGTCGACGCCGAGTGGCTACCCCTGGCCTGCGACCCCGCCGTCCACGCCCGCCACGACGTGCCCGCCGAGCGCGACCTGTGCTTCATCGGGAACGTGGTGCCCGGCCCGCGGGCGGAGCTCCTCGAACTCCTGCGGCGGCACTTCCCCGGCATGCTGGTCGACCGGCGCTACTTCGAGGAGATGGCGCGGGCCTACTCGGCCAGCCGCATCGTCTTCAACCGCAGCGTCCGCGACGACGTCAACATGCGGGTGTTCGAGGCCGCCGCGTGCGGGTCGCTGCTCTTGACCAACGACCTCGCCGCCGTCGGGCAGGCCGAACTCCTGCGCGACGGGGAGCACGTGGCCACCTACCGGGACGCCGACGAACTGCTCGACAAGGCACGGTTCTACCTCCGCCGGGGTGCCGCCCGCGAGCGAGTCGCCGCGGCCGGTCGGGCCGAGGCGCTGGCGAAGCACACCTACCGGCACCGCATGGAGCGCATCCTGGCGGAGGCGGAGCGGCGGCTGTCTGCCAAACCGGCCGCGGTGCGGGTGGCGGCGCAACCGGACGTCCCCGTGGAGGAACCGCATTCCGGGGCGCGCGACCTGTGGTACTTCGAGTTCGACCGGCCGGAGTTGCTCGAGCGCATCCCGACCTCCGCCCGCGACGTCCTCGACATCGGCTGCGGAGCCGGCCGACTGGGCGCGTCGGTGAAAGCCCGCCAGGGTGCCCGGGTGACGGGCGTCGAGTTCGACCCGGCCGCCGCCGCGGCCGCCCGGGCGCGGCTCGACCGGGTGATCGAGGGCGACGCCGAGACGCTCGACCCCGACTGGGGGCCGGCGGCCTTCGACGCGGTCGTCTGCGGCGACGTCCTCGAACACCTGCGCGACCCTGCCGCGCTCCTCAACAAGGTCCGCGGCTGGCTGCGGCCGGGCGGCGTACTCGTCGCCAGCGTCCCCAACGTCCGGCACCACTCCGTCGTCCGCGGGCTACTCCGCGGCGACTGGACGTACGAGCCGGCGGGCCTGCTCGACCGGACGCACCTGCGCTTCTTCACCCGCCGGGAACTCGAGAAACTCCTGTTCCGCTGCGGCTTCCGCGTTACGGCGCTGGCGATGGTCCCGGGGGCCGAACACGCCGACTGGGTGGCGGCCGGGCGGCCGGGGGACGTGCGGCTGGGCGGGCTATGCGTCGGCGGCCTGTCCCCCCAGGAGGCCGAGGAGTTCCACGCCTACCAGTACTTGGTGACGGCCGCGCCGGACCCGCCGCCGGACTCCGGCCT
>CAZNSL010000009.1:0-20054 GCA_964574975.1 uncultured Alcaligenaceae bacterium
TTGAGTCCGAGTAGCAGGTTTGGCGGACATATAGTCCAGGGACACGTCGATGGTCTCGGTACACTGGTCGAACGGTTGTCGCAGGGCGACTGGACGACGCTCTGGTTCGAACTGCCGCACGAACTGGCCGCGCAGATGGTCAGCAAGGGGTCGGTTGCGGTGGACGGCGTGAGCCTGACGCTCGTGGATGTGCTGCCCGAACGCTTCAGCGTCGCCCTCATCCCGCACACGCTCGTCGAGACGACGCTCGGGACGCTACCGGTCGGTGCGCCAGTCAACATCGAGACGGACCTGATCGGCAAGTATGTGGCAAAGTGGATGGAGAACGGTCGCCCTTAAGATGTCCACCGATCCCCAGCCCCGACAAACGCTCGGCTACGTCAAGTCGCTGCTCGACGCGCGCGGGTTGAGGCCGAAGAACAAGCTCGGTCAGAACTTCCTCATCGACCTGAACCTGATCGACCTGGTGGTGCGGACGGCCGCACTGTCGCGCGACGACCTGGCGTTCGAAATCGGTACCGGCACCGGTAGTCTGACGCAGCGGTTGGCCGACGATGCGGGGGCCGTACTGTCGGTCGAAGTTGACCCATCCGTTCACGCGATGGCGACCGAGACCGTTGGCGGCCGGCCGAACGTCCGACTGATGCTCGCCGATGCCTTGCGCAACAAGAACGAGCTGAACCCTGGCGTACTGTCCGCACTCGACGAAATGCGGGCTACGTTCGGCTGCGGCCGCGTCAAACTCGTCGCCAACCTGCCGTACGCCGTGGCCACGCCGGTGGTCGCCAACCTTTTGCTCACCGACCTGCCGCTGGAGCGCATGGTATTCACCGTGCAGTGGGAACTCGCCGAGCGCATGACCGCAGTATCGGGCACGGCCGCCTACGGGGCGCTGGCCGTACTCGTGCAGAGTGTCGCTAACGTCGAGATCGTGCGCCGGCTCGGCCCGTCGGTGTTCTGGCCGCGGCCGCAGGTGGACAGCGCGATCGTGCTGCTGACGCCGGATGACGCGAAACGGTCAACGGTCGGCGATGTCAAGCGATTCCGTAACTTCCTGCGCGACTTGTACGTCCACCGGCGGAAGAACCTGCGCGGGGCACTGGCCGGCAGCCCGCGCGGGCGCCGCGACAAAGCCGAGGTCGACGCCCGACTCGCCGAACTCGGCCTGTCCGGCGATGTGCGGGCCGAGCAACTCGACATCGTCCAGCACCTGCGGCTGTGTGCGGCGTTCGGTTGACGACAGACGCTACCCTTTCAGCCCCAACACGTCCTCCATCGTATAGCGGCCGGCGGGGCGGGAAGCGAGGTACTTCGCCGCCTCGATCGCGCCGCGGGCGTAGCAGTCGCGCGCATGAGCGCGATGGCTGATCTCCAGCGTCTCGCCGAGCGTGCTGAAAACGACCGTGTGTTCCCCAACGTTGTCGCCGACGCGGATCGCGTGGATGCCGATTTCGCCGTGCGGTCGTTCGCCGTGCGTGCCCTCGCGGCCGTGACGCAAGGCGTACGAGCCGAGCGTTTCCTGCATCACCTGCGCGATCCGCAGCGCGGTGCCGCTCGGCGAGTCCTTCTTGAAGCGGTGGTGCCGCTCCAGAATCTCCATGTCGTAGTCGCGACCGCGGAGCATCTCCGACGCCTCGCGCACCAGTTCGATCAGGACGTTGACGGCCAGACTCGTGTTCGCCGCCAGTAGCACGGCCGTCTGGTGCGCCGCCGATTCGATCGCGGCCTTCTGCGCCGCGCTGTGCCCGGTCGTCGCGATCAGGATCGGCGTGCGGCGATCGACGCAGGCTTTCAGCACGCGCTCGGTACCCTCCGGTGCCGAGGAATCGATCAGGACATCCAGGCGCGTCGTCAGCGGCCAGTCCGTCTGGATTGGCAGACCGAGCGAGCCGACGCCAACTTCCTCGCCGATGTCTCGGCCCAGCAGTGGATGCGTCGGCGACTCGAGCGCGGCCGCCAGCGTGACATTGGGGTCCGCGTGGGCCAGGTCGATGATGCGGCGGCCCATCCGGCCACATGCCCCATTGACGCCGAGGTGAATCTTCATGGTTGGGACTCGATGGCTTGCAGGATCGCGTTCAGGTCATTGGCGACCGGCACGGGGCGATTGGCGAACGGCGCGGCCCGTACGCCGCGCTTGCCGAGGACTTCGTCGAACCGTTCGGCCGTGTGGTATGCGACGGTCGCGGTCGGGTCTTTGAGTTGGTGGCCGGTCAGGATCGCCACCGCGCGATCGTCGGGGCCGATAACGCCCTCAGCCACGAGTTGTTTCAGGCCGGCGACGGACGCGGCCGACGCCGGCTCGCAGCCAAAACCGCCTCGGCCGATCTGGGCCTTGGCATCGAGGATCGCTTGGTCGTCCACGGCCCGCACGACTCCGCCGCAGAACTCGAGCGCCCGCAGCGCCTTCGGCAGGTTGACCGGGCGGTTGATCTCGATGGCGCTGGCGAGCGTGTTGGCCTTTCGCCCGCTAGCGTCGAGTTCGCCAAAGTAGGTCTCGACGACCGCCGCGTTGGGCCGGCCCTGTTCCCAGCGTAACGAGCGTTTCTCGAACAGCGCGAAGAACGTGTCGGCCCCAGCCGCGTTGATGACGGCGAACCTCGGCACCCGGTCGATCAGGCCAAGGTGCTTCAACTCCACGAACGCCTTGCCGAAAGCACTGATGTTGCCGAGGTTGCCGCCGGGGACGACGATCCAGTCCGGCGGCTCCCAGCTGAGACCTTCGAGGATGCGGAAGACGATGGTCTTCTGGCCTTCGAGTCGGAACGGGTTGACGCTGTTGACGAGGTAGATGCCGCGATCGCGGGCCACCTGCTGCACCCGATCGATCGCGTCGTCGAAATCGCCGGCGATCTGTAGCGTCAGCACGCCGTGGTCCAGCGCTTGCGCCAACTTGCCTGTGCTGATCTTGCCCGAACCGATGAAGACGACGCCGCGCATCCGGCCCGTGGCAGCGCAGTAGAGGGCCAATGACGCCGAGGTGTTGCCGGTACTGGCGCAAGCGGCCCGAGTGGCCCCGACCAGGGCGGCGTGCGTAAACGCCACCGCCATGCCGTTGTCCTTGAAGCTGCCGGACGGATTCATCCCCTCGTACTGGAGGTGCAGCCGCCCTGGCTTCATTCCGGAGTAGGCGGCGACGGCATCGGCTCGCCGCAGCAGCGTTTGCCCTTCGCCGACGGTGACGACCGCGGCGGGAGTTGCGAACGGGAACAAATCGCGGAAGCGCCAGACGCCGGAGAAGTCGAGTGGATCGGAGCGGTTGGCCCAGCGGGCCTCGAACTGTATGAGCGACGCCGGCACTGGCAGGCGGTCCCAGTCGTAGGCCACGTCGAGGAGGCCGCCGCAGCGCGGGCAGCGGAACGCGGTCGCGTCGAGTGCAACCGTGGCGGCGCACGTCGGGTGGATGCAGCGCTGGAAGGCAACGTCCGGCATACGGCTTGTTTAGCGAGGCATCCTGGAAGCGTCCTGAATCGCGGCTAACAGCCGCCGCGTGAACGACGACGCGCCTGCCGGCGAGAGGTGGTAGCCGTCGACCAAATCGCGGTCGTCGGCCCAGGCGCGGGCGTCGAGGAACGGGATGCCGTGGCGCGCCGCCAACGCGGCGACGTACGACTTCGACACTGCCTCGGTAGCGGGTGGATACCAGCCGCGCATCTCCGTCGATTCGGGCAGCCATGCGAGCGTGGCGAGGATGCCGGCGGCGCGACAGTCGGCGAACAAGGCGTCGAATGCCGCCGCCGAGGATGGGCGAATCGCCGCTACTCTCAGTCGCGGGGCGAAGTGGGCGTGTGCCATCGCCAACCGTTCGACACGGCGCGACTGGTCGGGCGGGTCGCCGAGCGTCCAGCCGGATGGGTCCACGCGGGTCCAGGCGTGTTCGTGGCGGTTGGCGGCGTCGAGCCAGACCGGCTGCCACTGGCTCATCAGGAGGAACCGATGACCGTACCACGGTACCAGACGTGCCGCCAGCCACTCGCCGTCGAAGCGGCTGCCGTAGACGGGTAGGTCGGCCCGGCCCAACCGCGATGGCAGGACGCGCGCAGGCTCCTCTTCGAGTGGCGTGTCGAGAACGTACGGAGGCCAGAATTCGACGACGATCGCATTCGGCGTCGGGCCGTCACGCAACAACCGCAGGAGCGCCAGACGTTGGGCCAGCGGCCCCGCACCGACGTGGCCGAAGTTGACCAACAGCGGCTCGCCGCTAGCCGGCTCCGGCGGGCGGACGCCCATGGCGACGCGCGAACTGCCGAGGACGGCGACGGCTTCGCGGCCGGGATGCGTGCGCTGGCGTGTGGCGAACCGGTCGCGGCGAACCGCGTACTCCGGGTCGCGCCGCACCGACGCTGGCCGTTCGAGGTCGGCGGTTAGCGCGACCTGCGCCAGCGCGAACGCCCCGGCCGCCCAGGCGATTGCACGGCGAGACGAGACTCTCGCGCGTTCACCGCGACGCATCGGCGTCCCTCAACAGTGGCGCGATGCGTTCGGCAAGTTTTGCCGTAAACGTCGTCGCCCCTTCTGGCAGGACGTGGTGACCGTCGATGAACGCGGTGTCGCCGAGCCAGGAGCGGGCGTTGATGACCACCGGGCCGAAGTCGCGCTCCAGCGACCGGATAAATTCGCCGACGCGCAGACGGGCGTCGACCGAGTACAGCCGGCGGAATGACGTGCCCTCCGGCATCAGTACGACAGCCACTCGCACGCCACGGCCGCGGCACAGTTCCAGACTCTCGCGCAGGGCGTCCGCAGTTGGACCCCCGACGCGCAGCGTTTGCAAAATGTCGCCGTACTCGGCCTTCGCGCGGGCAACGGCCGCGACCCGTTGGTCGGGAGTCGGACGGTCGTAGATCGACTTCATCCAGCCGGCCGCATCGGTTCCGCGGCTGGAGTCGTAACGGTTGTGCCACGGCAGCCATACCGGGAACAGCCGACCGAGCAATTGCAGCCGGAAGTCGTAGGGGGCATATACGCGTGGGAGCGTACCGAACGACTCCGCCGGGAAGCCGTGGGCGACGACATCGTCAGCCTCAGCGGGCACGAAGCGCTCCGGATTGGTGAAGTGCGATTCGAGCGGTCGCGGCATCTGCGACGCCAACTGGGCCGGGAACATCTCCAGCAACACCAGATCGGTCCGGTGACCCTCGTCGAGCCATCGACGCAGGTAGACGCCCTGGACCACTGGGCCGGCCGCCGGGACGCCGAAATTGAAGACGTTGGCCCAAGCGACATCGGTGCCGCGCAGAGCATTCGACGTGCGCGAGCTGCCGAACTGGACGACGACGGGTAAGTTCGGGTACGCGACGATCCGCTCGCGGAGCTTCGCCGCCTTGTCTGCGTATAGTGGGTCGCGTACACCGGGAAGTCGGTCGATGGCGAGCGCAAACGCGACGTGTGTTGTCGCGACCAGGGCGACCGTCGTCATCACAGCGACCGCGTCGCGGAGGTGCCGCGTGGCGCGGGTCGGAGGGGCGATAGGCTGCGGGTAGCGGCGAATCTCGTCGAGCAGTCCGCGCAACCGCGGTCGCGTGACGGGCCCGGCGGGTGGTGCGGCGACAGGCGCGGCAGGAGTTCGGAACGCGTGCATCCGCGTGGCCCCCGCGGTTAGAACTGGAAGTAGATGAACGTCTTGCCGCCGTCCGGGGCGAGCAGGAGCGTTAGGTTCAGGACGACAGCGTAACTCACCCCGAGGACCGGGGCCGGCAGACGGACGCTCAGTCGTCGCCACAGGCCGCGGGCCGTGACGGCGTGGGCGGCTAGCAGTACCGCCAACAGCACCCACAGGCTCAGCCCTTGGAGGGGAGGTCCCTTGGCCCCGGCCAGCGGCTGCACCAGTCGGGCGAACACGTGGCCGGCGGTGGCAAACGTCGTCGCGCGGAAGAAGACCCAGCCCGCCGTCACGGCTGCGAACGTGAGTGCCACGCGCACGCTCCAACCGGCCGACGTGGCGAGCAGCCGTTCGACGGCTGGCCGCTGCGTACACCAGGCGCGGAAACCGCGGTGCAGGATCAGAAGGCCACCGTGCAGCGCTCCCCAGACGACGAACGTCCAACTCGCCCCGTGCCAAAGACCGCCGAGGAGCATCGTCACGAACAGGTTGAAACACGTCCGCGCCGCGGTTCCACGGCTACCGCCGAGCGGGATGAACAGGTAGTCGCGTAGCCACGTCGAAAGGGAAATGTGCCAGCGCCGCCAGAACTCGCTGACGTTCGCGGCGATGTACGGCATGTCGAAGTTCTTCGCCAGGTGGAAGCCGAGTAGGTGGGCCGAGCCGAGTGCGAGGTCCGTGTAGCCGCTGAAGTCGCAATAGATCTGCACGCTGTAGGCGATGACGGCCATCCACACGGCCGAGGTCTTGAACGCGAGCGGGTCGGCGAACACCGGGTCCGCGTATTGGGCCATGTGGTCGGCCACCGCCATCTTCTTGAACAGTCCCAGCAGGATGAGTTGCACGCCGAGGTGGACCCGCGACCAGTTCCAGCGCTTGCGGCGGTGGACCTGCGGTAGGAAGTCGCTGGCGCGGACGATCGGCCCGGCGACGAGGTGCGGGAAGAACAGCACGAACAGCATGAACGACGGAAGGTCGCGCTCGGCTGCGATCTTGCGGCGGTACACGTCCACCGTGTAGTTGATCGCCTCGAAGGTGTAGAACGAGATGCCGACGGGCAGAATCACGCTCAACAGCGTCACGTTTGCGGTGACGCCGGCCGCGGTGAGTGCGTCGCGTAGCGATTCGAGAAAGAAGTTCGCGTACTTGAAGTAGATTAATACGCCCAGGTTGACGACCAGACTGACGACGAGCAGCGCCCGACGCCTGACCCGTGAAGCGGTCGCGTCCATGCCGCGGGCGATGAGGTAGTCGAGGACGGTGGTGCCGGCGATGAGGGCGGCCAGCCACTCGTTCCAACAGGCGTAGAAGTACAGGCTTGCACCGAGCAAGATCAGTGTGCGCGCCCGCGGCCACGGCGTGAGCCAATACACGGCAAAGACGGCGAGGAAGAACGCGAGGTACTCACGCGTGCAGAAGAGCATGGTGGGTCCGTCCCGACCGGGCGGCGCGAGTGTAGCCCGCGACGGCGGATTCGGTCAAGCCGGGGCGAGGCGATCGCTTCGCCATTTTCGCTATACTTCCCCGTCGGTCGCGCCGATACCACTGTTTGGCGTCGTTGACCGGCGGTTCGCGAACGCCTACGATGAGGCAGCGACCGACGCCCCTGGAGTTCGAACCGATGGCCACCGACGTGCGACTGAAGGAAGGTCTGCCCGAAATCACCGAATCGCTCGTGGCCACCTACACCGAGTGCAGCCGGCTCAACCACCTCGGGCACCAACCGCTGCCCAGCCGCGATGCCATCCTCGACATCCTCGCCGACCTATGCGATGTCCTGTACCCCGGCTACGCCCGCAAGCAGAACTTGCACATCGGCAACGTCGAGTACTACGTCGGCGGTCTCGTCGACGGGTTGCACGATAAGCTGACGCTCCAGATCGCTCGGGCCATGCGGCACGAGTACGCCCGCGAATCGCCACACGTCGATTACGAGGCGATGGCCCAGCAGAAGGCAATCGCCTTTCTCAGCCGGCTGCCCGACCTTCGCGTCACACTCGAAGAGGACGTGCGGGCCGCCTACGACGGCGACCCGGCCGCCCGCAGCCACTACGAGATCGTCTTCTGCTACCCCGGCCTCGAGGCGATCTCGGTATACCGGCTGGCGCACGAACTGCTCAATCTCGGCGTGCCGCTGATCCCGCGGATCATGACCGAGGTCGCCCACGCCAAGACCGGCATCGACATCCACCCCGGTGCCCACATCGGTGCGGGCTTCTTCATCGACCACGGCACCGGCGTCGTCATCGGCGAGACGTGCGTCATCGGCCAGGACGTGAAACTGTACCAGGGCGTGACGCTGGGAGCGCTCAGCTTCGCGCGCGACAACGAGGGCAACATCGTTCGCGGCAAGAAGCGGCACCCGACTCTGGAGGACGGCGTCGTCGTGTACGCCAACGCGACCATCCTCGGCGGTGACACGGTGATCGGCCACCATTCGGTGATCGGCTCGAACGTGTGGCTGACCCGGGGCGTGGCCCCGTTCACGCGGGTGATGCTGGAGGAGCCGACGCTGCGGATGCGAGCCAAGGGCGACGACGGCGCACCGATGTATCACATCTGAGTGGCCAAGCCGTCAGTCGCCGCCCGCGCGCGTTACCAGTCGCGACAGTTCGCGCAACGTCAAATTCGTATCCAACGCTCGTACTGAGCCGTCGGCCAGCGCGACGTTTGACCCACTGCGGTGCCGGCCGACGCCGAGGAGCGTGTTGGCCGATGTCATCGTCGAGGGAGAACACCAAGGGTTCGCCGCCGGCGACTCGACCAGCAGGATCGTTTGTGATGTGCCGTCGGTGATATCGCTCAGCTTGACCGCGCCGTTGACGGGCATCGTACCCTCGAACTTATCGGCTGGGTCGACCAAGCCGATGTCTGCCCAGAAGGCGTTGACGGCGACCGGGCCGTAGTCGGCCCAACCTGGTGCTCCAGTCGCCGGCCCGGCCGATTCGGCCGGGCAACGCAAGACCCGTATCGCACTAGCGGCCGCCGTAGCGTTGTCGGCGTGGTCGTGCGACACGTCAATGCGGTAACGGCGAGCCAACGCGTCTTCGCCGAGCGGGCCGAGCAGAAGTGCCCACAGGCCGTGGCTGACACTGCCGGGCACGCCGAGCGGTTCGTATGGCCCGACCACCGCCCCTGGCGGTAAGGTGCCGTGCAACGACTCGTAGTGCAACGCAGCGAGCCCTTGTTGACGGAGTTGGTTCTGGCAGTTGGTTCGCCCTGCCGCAATGCGGAGATGTTGAATCGCGGTAAGCGCCAAGCCGGCGAGCAGCCCGACGATTGCGACGGTAACGACCAGTTCCAGGAGCGTAAACGCTCGGTGGGTAGAGACGGCGCTGCGCCAGCTCACGGCCGGCTGCGTCATCGGGTATCGCCCTGTTTTGGGAGCCGAAACGCGTTCAACTGCGACAGGGTGCCATTGAAGTAGTCCTGATCGACGTTGCCCGAGATACCGGGCGTGCTACCGCTGCTGGTCCATTGCCAGAACGTCCAGGTCGACCACGCTTGGGGAATGAGGGAGGACGGGTTCGAGACGTAGGCGGCTAGCCACAGTGGGAAGTCGTAATTGTTCGGCGAATTGCCGGCCTCATCGCGCCAGAAATAGAAGCCAGTGTAGATGATGCCCGGCCGGCCACATAAACGTTTCAACTCGACGCAGAATTTTTTCGCCCAGAGACCGACCTGGCCTGGCGTCAGGCCGTCGTCGGCTTCGAGGTCGAGGACCAGTTGCAGATCGCCGCGCTGCGGCCGCACGGTGTCGTAAAACCGCCGAGCCTGTTGAGCCGGGTCGGCCGCCGGTCGGCCGTAGTGGTACGCGCCGCGGATGATACCCGCAGCCCTCATGGCCGGCCAGTTGGTCGCAAACGTCGGATCGGTGTAGTTCGTCCCTTCCGTCGCTTTACAGAAGGCGAATTGGATCCCCGAGTTGCGCACGCTAGTCCAGTTGATCGTGCCTTGCCAATGTGAGATATCGATGCCGCGGACGGAGGTAGCCTGGGCGGCCGCGAACGGAGCAGTGACCACCCCGGCGGTCAGGGCAGCAGAGGTGCGCAGAAACTCTCGGCGGGTCAGCGGCATGGCAGACTCCGGGGAATCGTCAGATTATTCCCAGTGTAACACGCGTATGGGAAAGTGAAAGTCCTGCGGCCGCAATTTCGGGGTAAACGGTTGTCCACGGTGGCAGAACGTCGTAATACGTCATTTTCGGCCCCGACCCCCGGAGAATGCCATGACCGCGACCGACCAGGCCCCGCCGACCGCCCCGCTCGCCGACCGCGTGCTCGAAGCGTACCGCGCGTCCGAGCGGCCACTGACGTTCGCCGAACTGAAAAAGCTCCTGCCGAAGCCCACGGGCATCGGACCGAAGAACTACGACGACCAGTTGCGCGAGGCGATTCTCGCTGCCCAGCGCGAGGGCAAAATCCACCGCTGGTCGGCCCGCGACGACAAGGACACGCCGCGCTACTCGGCCCGCGAGGAACGGCCGTTCGCCGAGGAACTCGCCCGCCGCATCCTCTCCGGCGGCGATTTGCCCCCGTCGCGCCTGGTCAGCGAGATCGAGAAACGGTTGCCGAAGGTCTGGCCCGTCGCGTGGCGCAGCGAACTGGTCGAGCAGATGGCAGCGCTGAAGAAACTCTACCGGGCCGGCAACAAGCTGTCGCGCAACGCCCCAGATGCGAACTCCATTCTCGACAAGGTGCTGTCGAAGGGCATGCGCGACGGATTGCGACGCGCCGGCGAGGCGTTCGCCAAAGCCGGCCTCGACACCGACGCTCTACTGGCGGCCCTGCGTAAGCACGTCGTTCCGGGGCCGGCTCCTGTCGTTGCGCCGAATACGTCGGACAACGCAACCGCGGCGCAGCCCGCGTCGCCGCGCAGCGAGGTCGAGCAGTTGATCCTCAAGGGGATGGTGGACATCGAACCGATGGCGACACGCGGTGCGACGGTGCCGTTGGCCGAACTCCGTCGGCTATTACCGGCCGAGTACCGCGAGCCGGCGACGTTCGATGCCGCGATCCGCTCGCTGGTGGCGTCCGGCGCGGTGACGGCGAACAAGCACGTGGCCCCGGTGGCGTTGAGCGACGCGGAGCGGGCCGAACTAGTGTCCGACAACAACGGCGGATTCATCGTCGGTATCGAACGCCGGGCGGCAGTATTCATGCCGATGGGTTCTGTAACCGGGGAAGGGTAGGATCGGGGTGCGCAGACCCCGGCGACAGACGACCGCGGGCGGCTCGGCCGCCCGCAGTCGTTTGTCCGACTCCAACTGTTGCAGGACTTCAGCTCCCCCGCCTCGACATCCGCGACAGTCGAAGGCAAACGGCGCACAGCTCGGCGATGGCCTACTTCTTCTTGACCAGCCAGACGTTGCGGTAGTACACTGGGTTGCCGTGGTCCTGGAGGTACAGTGGCCCGGTACCCGGTCCCTCCTTGTTGGGGCCGCCCTTCGTATCGCGCTTCAGCTCGACGTTATCCTGAATGACGACACCGTTGTGCTTCACGGAGATGCGGGCGTTCGCCGTCTTCTTGCCGGTAGCGTCGAAGCGGGCGGCCGTGAAGTCGATATCGTATGTCTGCCACTGAAGCGGTGGGTAGCACATGTTGACCGCCGGGTCGGACAGCTCGTACAGCCCGCCACACTCGTTGTCCTTACCCTCCAGGCCGAAGCTATCGAGAATTTGCACCTCGTAGCGCCCCTGAAGGTAGACGCCGCTGTTGCCGCGGGCCTGTCCGCGGGCACGCGGCATGAATGGCGTGCGGAACTCCAGGTGCAGGGTGCAGTCGCCGAAGGCCTGCTTGCTGGTCGTGCCCATCTTGAGCAGGTTCTTCTCGACGAGTTGGCCCTTTTCCCAGCGGTCGGCTGAGGAGCCGTCGAACAGCACCACAGCACCGGCCGGCGGCTTCATGCCCTCGGTCGGGCTTTTGCGTGTCACTCGCTCCAACGTGAACTTTTCGCCGGAGTTGAGCGTCACCATCATCTTGCCGTTGGCGAATTCCCCCTTGCCTTCGCCGCCTTCGACCGAGGCAACGCCGTTCACAGTATCGCCCTGGTGCTTCCATGTCTCCTGACCGTCGAAGCCGTCGCCGGGCAGGCCGCCGCGGTAGCTCTTGCCGGAGAACTTGCCATCGCCGTCGGCGACGACTTGTGCGCCGATCTTCGTGCCGTCGGGCATCTCGCCGACGTATTCGCCCTGGACTTGGTAGTCGCGTCCGGCCTTGGCCGGGTCGGTGAACGTCTCGATCGGAGGCTTGGCGGGCTTCGTCTTCGGCTCCTGCGCGGTGAGGACCGGCAAGAGCGCGAGTACACAAGCGAATGCAACGGCCTTCTTCATGCTCGCTCCTGGCGTAGTTGGATCGGCGGCGCGACCACCTGGCCGCACCTACGGAAATTGTCCGCTGCCGGTGCAGGGTGTCAAGCGGCCGAAGTCGTGGTCCGGTACCAGTCGAGCGTGCGCGACAGCCCTCGTTCGAACGTCGCGTCCGGCTCGTAACCGAGGTCGCGGCGAGTGCGCGAAATATCGGCCTGGGAGTAGCGGACATCGCCGGTGCGGGTCGGTCCGAAGGTCGGTTCGAGCCGCGTGCCGAGCAGTTTGTTGAGTGCGGCGATCAGTTCCAGCAGTGTGACGCTCGATCCGGTGCCGACGTTGTAGACGTTGCCGGAGACGCCCGGCGCGTCGGCGGCCTTCGTGAGTGCCTGCACGGCGTTGTCGACGTAGGTGAAGTCGCGCGACTGCAAGCCATCGCCGTGGACGGTCGGGGTCTTGCCGGCGCTCATCGCGGCAATGAACAGGGCGATGACGCCGGAGTACGGGCTATCGGCCCCCGGGCGCGGGGCGCAGATGTTGGAGTACCCCACCCCCACCCTGGCCAGGCCAAACGATGTGGCGGAACCATGCCGGTTAAGTTCGCCGGCGAGCTTCGCGGCAGCGTAGGGCGACAAGGCATGAACCGGCACCTCTTCGCGCTGGCCGCCGGGGTCGGACAACCCGCCGTAGGCGCTCGAACTGGCCGCGTAGACAACGCGCCGCGCGCCGGCCTTGCGGGCCGCGTCGAGGACGTGCAGTGTCCCCGTGGCGCACGCCGCGTGCGTCGCCAGCGGGTTCTCGACGCTGCGGGCCACTGAGGCGAGCGCGCCCAGGTGGTAGACAACACCGACGCCCTCGGCCGCTCGGGCAACTGCGGACGCGTCGCTCAGGTTGCCGCGAACGATCTCCGGGACGGGGTCGATCTCGTCGAGGTTGGATTGCAACCCGGTGCTGAAATCATCGAAGACGCGGACGCGCCGGCCGCGCTTGGTCAGCGTTTCGACCAGGTGCGACCCGATGAATCCCGCCCCGCCGGTGACCAGGCACAGTTCGTCCATGGCGCTCGTCCCTCCTGGTGAAATGTCGTTCCCCGGATTATCGAACCCCGACGCGGGACTGTCCATGCGATTCGGCCTCACTCCTTGGACGCGCGGTGGGGAGCGGTCAACGAACGCGGGCAGGCGAAACCGGATGGATCACTCGGGTTCGTCCGCCACGATGAACTGTCAACGATTACTTGCCAATCTCGTATTTCGCCGCGACTTCTTCAGCCTCCTTCGTCGCATGGGCGTCGGGGTACATCTTCTTCAACTGATGAAGGAGGTTCGTCATCTGCTTGAGTTGGGCCGCGAACGCCTTCTTCACTTCGGCGGATGTCGGTTCGAGTTCGCCGGCCTTCGCGGCAATGAGCGCGTCGATTTTCTTGATCTGTTGAAGGCTGGGCCTGGCTCGGAGTTCGGCCTGGACCGCTTTGTCGGCCTTGAGCTTGCGAGCCAGCTCCGTTGCCTTCGGGCCGAGCGGCGTTGCCTTGAAATTGGTGGCGATCCGCTGCACGTCTTCGTAAGCCGCGACAGGATCGCCCTTCGCCAACTCGCCGGCGGCGTCGAGACGCTTGCGGGCACCGGTGAGGACGGCATCGAGCAGTTTCTTCGCCTGCCCGGCCACGGCGGCATCGTTGACGCGGGCGAAGTTCTGGAGCTTCATAACCGAAGTTAATGGCGACTGACCCTTCTTGAGGCCATCGACCACGGTTGTGAGCGCCTTCTCCGGCGTGCCGATCTCGGCCGCTTCGACGAGCGCCGCACCGACGGCCGCACGCAACTTCGTCTCGACATCACCGGGACGGCCATCGTGAATCACCTTGCCGGTGTGGTCGAATAGGAGGACGCTAGGGATGCCCTTCGGCTCGCGGCCCGGCAGGTTGCCGGTCTCGGTGACGCTGAAGCGCATTCCGAGCGCCTGGGCCTTCGCCTTGAGTTGCTCGTTGGTCGCCCGCTGTAGGTGCGGGGCGATGATGACGAGGCCGAAGTCGCTCAATTCGTCGTGCCACCTGACCAGGTGGGGTATGCTCGCCAGGCACGGCCCTCAGGAGATGCCCCAGAACTCGACCAGGACCACTCGGCCGACTAACTCCTTGGGGTTGTGGGTCGGCCCGCTGACGGTATCTCCGAGGCGAAGTTTGTCGAGTTGATCGGCGGTCGCGGGACTGGCGCAGGCGGCAGCGACCATGACGGCGAGACGGGCAAGTCGCATGGCGAACCTCACGAGGAATGGTGTGCAAGCCTGGAAGGAGTATAGCACCCGCGGTCGGAGGAGGGTATCGTCCGGCGGTCGGCGTCGTACACTGTCGGCATGTCGCGCCGCCTCTCGTCCGCATTACTGGCCTCCATCGGCGTCGCCGTGGCCGTCGTCCTTCTGGTCGCGCTACTGCCTCGGCCGAAACGCGGCGAACTCGTGGTTTACGCCGCTGTTTCACTGCGTGGCGTCCTCGAAGAAGCCGCATCGCAATACGAGCGGTCGTCCGGCTTGTCCGTCGAACGAGTCTACGGCAACTCGCAGTCGGTGTTGTCCGGCCTCGTTCTGGGCGAGGTCGATGTCTTCCTGCCGGCCGACGATTCGTACGTCGCCGATGCCCGCGAACGGCGACTGGTCGAGGAAGAGACATCGCTCGCGACGATGACGGCAGTGGTCGTGCTACGGCCGGGTGTTTCCGAGTACAGCGACCGGCTGACGCTGGTGCAGGCGAACCCCGACGTGGCGGCGATCGGCCGGCGGACGCGCGAAGTGCTGCGGAAACGCGGCCAGTGGGACGCTCTGGCCGCACGGACGAAGGCAAACCTCGGTACAGTGACGGACGTTGCGACCGCAGTGAAGCTCGGGACGGCCGATGCCGGCATCGTCTGGGACGCGGTCGCCACGCAGTTCCCGGACTTGACCGTCGCTCACCCGCCGGAACTCGAGGGCGTCACTGCGTCGGTGGCGGCTGCGGTGGTCGTTCGCAGCCGCCGCAAGGACGACGGCCGGGCGTTCATCCGCCACTTGGCAACGTCGGCCGAGTTGTTCCGTCGCTATGGCTTCGGCGGGGTGGCCCGATGAAACGCCCGCGAACCGACGCGGCGTTCCTGGTCGCACTCGCCGTTCTCGGTGGCAGCTACGTCGCCTTGATCGCGGCATTACTCGTCGCCGATGTTTGCTACACCTCGCCGGGCGACATCGCCGCGGCGTTGGCGAGTCCGGAAATCCGCTATTCGGTGCGACTGAGCCTTGCGGCGAGCGGTCTGAGTGCAATGGCGTCGCTCGTCGTGGCAGTGCCGCTCGGCTATCTGTTGGCGCGCACGTCGTTCCGCGGGAAAGCGCTCGTCGAGGCGCTCGTGGATGTGCCGGTGGTTTTGCCGCCGCTCGTCCTTGGGCTAAGTCTGCTGATCCTGTTCCAGTCGCCGCCGGGGCGGGCGGTGCAGCAGTTTGTGCCGGTGACGTTCGCGGTGCCGGCCGTGATCCTGGCGCAGTTCACGGCCGCAGCGGCGTTTGCGGTGCGGGCGATGCGCGTGGCGTTCGAGCAGGCGTCGCCGCGGACGGAGCACGTTGCGCTGACCCTCGGTTGCACGCGAGCGCAGGCGTTTTGGTACGTGGCACTGCCCGAAGTACGCCGCGGAATCGTGGCAGCCGGGACGTTGGCGTGGGCGCGGTCGCTCGGCGAGTTCGGCCCGGTGCTGGTGTTCGCCGGCGCGACGCGGTTCAAGACGGAGGTCCTGGCGACGAGCGTCTTCATCGAACTCGGGGCCGGCAACATTTGCGGGGCCGTCGCGGTGTCGCTCGTCATGGTCGTGGCGGCGGCACTGGTGCTGACTGTCTTGCGCGCCGCCGGATTGCGCGGGGCGACGGGGGGCGTGTGATCCGCATCGACGACTTGCATCTGACCCAAGGCAGTTTCGCCTTACGCGGCGTGTCGTTCGACGTGCCGGCCGGTGCGTACGCCGTGCTGACCGGACGCACTGGCAGTGGCAAGACAACATTGCTCGAAACCATCGCCGGACTGCGACGCCCGTCGCGCGGCCGGGTCTGGCTCGGTGGCCGCGACGTGACGGATTTGCCGCCGGCCCTCCGCGGCGTCGGCTATGTGCCGCAGGACGCCGCCGTCTTCCGCACCATGACCGTTGCCGACAACCTGGGCTTCGCGCTCGCCATCCGCGGCAATGACCCGACCGGCCGCGTGGCCGAGTTAGCGAAGTGGCTCGGTCTGACGGCGCTGCTCGGCCGGCGGGCCGACGCGCTCTCCGGCGGCGAGGCGCAGCGCGTTGCGCTCGGGCGAGCGCTGGCGGCCCGACCGGCGGTGCTGTTACTCGACGAACCGCTGGCGGCCCTCGACGACGAGACCCGCGACGGCCTCATCGGCGTCCTCGAAGGGATTCGCGGGGAGGGGCGGACGACGGTGCTGCACGTCACTCACAACCGCGATGAAGCGGATCGCCTCGGCGGCGTGCGGTTGCGGCTGAGCGACGGCCGGGTCGTACCCGTATGACCGACGAACCGGAGACGAGCACGGTCGACGAGACGCTCGTTGGGCGTGCGACCCGTGGCGAGGGAAGAAGTCGTTTCCGCAGGCCCCTCACCGCGCATCACTCAATGCGGTATAAAGTCAGCAGTCCGCCCACACACCTTTCATGGTCCCGACCATGCCCGACCTCGACGACGACGGGTTCACCGACCTGTGGACGCGGGTCCGCGCCGGTGAGCCGCAGGCCGCCAACCAACTCGTGCGCCTCTACGAGGACGAGATCCGACGGGCGGTGCGGATTCGCCTGACCGACCCGGCGATGCGCAGTACCCTCGACTCGATCGACATCTGTCAGTCCGTGATGGCCAACTTCTTCGTCCGCGCCGCTGCCGGGCAGTTCGACATCGGGTCGCCGGACCAACTGCTGCGGCTATTGATCACGATGGCGAAGAACAAGATTACCGACCATGCCCGCAAGGCGCACGCAGCTCGCCGCGACACGCGCAAGAACGACCCGGCCGGGGGCGTCAAACTCGACGCGGTGCCCACTGACTCCGCCTCGCCGAGCGAAGTCGTCGCCAACAGGGACTTGCTCTGCCGGTTCCTCGACAAGTTGACGCCGGAGGAACGCGCCCTCGCCGAAGCCTGGTCGGAGGGTGCGGGGTGGGCCGAACTGGCCGCTACAACCGGTGAGAGCGGCGAGGCGCTGCGCAAACGGTTGAGCCGAGCGATTGATCGCGTCGCCAGCGAGATGGGTCTCGACGAGGTTCGCGATGACTAAGCCGGCCGTCCTCCCCGGCGACGCGGCGACGGCCGAAGAGTGGGTGGACCTGGTGCGGGCCGACCAGTTACACCGCTGGCCGCGCGGCGAACGCGTCCTCGTCGAGGATTACCTCGCCGCATGTGGCAAATTCGTCGGAGACGCAGCGGCCGTTCTCGACATCGTCTACCAGGAAGTCGTCCTGCGCGACGAATTGGGCGACAGGCCGGACGTGGCGGAGTACGTCGAGCGTTTCCCGCACCTCGCCGCCCGTATCCGACGACAGTTCTCGATTCACGTCGCCCTGCGCGACGACGAAAAACTGGTTGAGATCACCTTGCCGCAGCCGTTGCCGACTCCCAAGGCGAAGCCGCCCGCGCTGCCGGCGCCGGCCCGGCCGACGCGCTTCCCACGGCTGCCCGGTTTCGAGGTTCTCGGCGAAGTCGGCCCCGGCGGATTCGGCGTCGTCTACAAGGCCCGGCAGCTTGGCCAGGATCGCATCGTCGCGCTACGGTTGGTCCAGGGCAGCGGGCCGGGCGTCAAGCCGGCACTCAACGGCCCGGAGTTGACGCGGCTGAGGCACCCGAACGTCGTGCAGGTTTACGAAGTCGGACAGCACGAGGGGACGGCCTACGTCGCCAGCGAGTTTATCGCGGGCAACACGCTGGCGGAGAAGATCCGCGGCCGGCCGGTCCCGCCGCAACAGGCGGCAAAACTCGTCGGGCGCATTGCGTGGGGCGTCGCCGCCGCGCATGCGGCCGGAGCCATCCACGGCGACTTGAGACCGTCGCACATTTTGTTGCAGTCGGCGATTGGCCCGGCAGACGGGCCGCGCTCGGATGCCTCGGGCAACTGCCAGTTGCACTACAGCTACTACGTCCCGAAGGTCGCCGACTTCGGTTTAGCTCGCCGCGGCTCGGCACTGCTCGCCGAGGCCAGCCCGGCAATGGGCGTGGCGGCGTATTGCGCCCCGGAACAAGCCCGCGACGAGTCGCCGACCGTTGCGGCGGATATCCATGCGCTCGGCGCGATCCTATACGAAGCACTGACCGGCCGCGCGCCGTTTCTCGGCCCGACCGCCGGCGACGCACTCCAGGCGCTTCAGCAGGACCCGGTGCCTCCCGGCCGACTGGTCAGTGGGTTGCCGACCGACCTCGAGCGCGTGTGTGACCGATGCCTGGCGAAAGACCCGGCGCAGCGCTACCCCACCGCGCAGGCACTCGCCGACGATATCGACGCATTCCTTGCCGGCCGGCCGATCGCGTCGCCCAAGCGCCCGCTCGGCACAGTGGTCGCGGACGTTCGTCAGCGGTGGAAAACGGCCGTCGCGAGCGCAGTAGCATTAGCGTCTATCGCCGTATTTGCCCTGCTGTGGCGACAAGCCGAACGACGGGCCGACGAGGCGACAGAGGCTCGCGTGGCGGCCGACAAAATGCTGTACTCTCTTGCCGTGGGTCAGGCACACGAAGCCGTGGAGCATCGCGAACTCGATCGGGCTAAGACGTTGCTCGAGCGCTGCCCGGAGGGACTTCGCGGCTGGGACTGGCACTGGATTCAAGGGCGGGCGACCGGCCAACCGTCGGACCCGGCCACCGTTGGCGACGTTTCCGGCGCAACCTCGCTGGCCGCCATTCTCGGCGACCGAGCGAGCCTCGCGGTGGGCACTACCGACAACGCACTTGTCGTTCTCGATGTCGCGAAGGGCCGCGTCGATTTCCGTATCAACGTTGGCCAACCGATCGCGGCACTCGCGACCGCGCCCGACGGAACGACGTTAGCGGTCACCCTGCGCGACGGGGACGCACGCTTGTGGAACTACGTCGGAAGTAGCTGGTCAACCGTCCAGACGCCGCCGAAAAAGGCCCTGGCCGTCGCGTGGCGGTCGGCAGACGACCTGGTCGTACTACCGGCCGACGGCGATGCGTCAGCGATATGCACGTGGCCGGCCAGGCGTGGCGGCCCACCGACGGCGACCGCGACCGCGCGATTGCAGTACCCAGCCGTGGCGCTGGCGACCGCACCGGACGGCCGGTGGGTCGCCACGGCCGGTGGCTCGAACCAACAGCACGCGAACGAACTCGCCGTCTGGGACGCGGGAACGCTCAACCTGCGGTATTCCTCGCGCCGCCTCCAGCGATCGGCATGGACCGCGTTGGCTGCGCACGGCGACGGCCTCCGCCTGGCGGTCGGCAATGCGAATGGCGAGGTGATCCTGTGGGATGTTGCGACCGCGACGGAGCTGTTTGCCCTGAAGGCCGGCGACGCGCCGATCGCAGCCATCGCCTTCGCCGACAATGGTCGGCGACTCTACGCCGCGGTCGAGCAGGGGCCGCTGCGCTACTGGGCCATCCCGTAACTACTCCAGCGAATGGCCGACGACGCAATCGCGCGCTCCCAGCAGTCGGCCGGAGTGACAACAGGTTGTCGTAGCGGAACTCGGCATCGGGTAAGTCGTCGGGAGATCGTTACCGGCGATTGACGACGCCTGGTGTGTCGAGAAGACGGCTGACATGGCCCACCCGTCGCCACGGGTGGGCCATGCAGTTTCTCAGAATTGCCGGTGGGATTACGCCGCCCCAGCAGTCTCGAACTCGCGCGCTTCGTCCTCCACGACGGTTTCGCCCGCCGGGACGGTCGCCTTTTCGCGCCAGAAGCACTGAAGCGCGATCTGGCCGCAGCGCTCCTGGAACTGCGCCGGCGTCTCCGGCATGTCGGGGAACTTGTCCACGAATGCCAGCATCTCCAAGTACTCGGCCTCGTACGCACCGAGGATGCGCTTGGCCATCCGCTTCTTGTCGGCCGGCTCCATGTACGACAGCTCGACGGCCTTGTCGATCCGGCCCGGCCGCGTCGAGATGAACTCGACCGACCCGTCGGGGAGTAGCCGCGGTT
>CAZNSL010000010.1:0-13434 GCA_964574975.1 uncultured Alcaligenaceae bacterium
GGACGAGCTTGGCGAGTCCCACCGGGAAAGAGCAGCGGCTGAGCGTTCCCGGTGGGACTCGCCAAGCTCGTCCCACCCTACAGGGGATCTATACGGTCGTTTTCGGGCGTTCGTGCCGCGCGAACGAGTCGGTGGTCTGATGGCGCGATCTCTCGATAGCGAACTGCACCACGACGCCGAAGAAAACGTAGGCCACCAGGTTGAACGGCAGGTAGAAGGTGATGAAGTTGATGTGGATGTGCCCGCGCATGTGGCCGTGGGCCAGCGCGTTCCACGAGAGCGATGCGACGAGCGCGAACGCCAGCGTCACCCCCCACACGAACGATGGCCGTCGCGGCCCCGGCGTGCGGTCGAACGCCCGGTAGATCGTCCATGCTCCGGCCGTGAATAGGACGATCTGCGCCTGCCCCTCGAACAGGAAGTACTGGAAGAACCGGGCCAGGTCGCGGACGTGCGACACCGACCGGCCCTGATGGTCGCCGACGGTGTTGGTTCCCGCACTCCGCAAGATCGCCTTCCAGGCAGCCTCCGTCGTCCCGAAGTAGACGTACGCCTGCGAGTAGGTCGCCGCGTAGGCCACCGCGAAGCCACATACCCCGGCGACGAACGTGAACGCCATGCGGCGCACGATCAGCCGCCAGTCGGAACCGGCCGTCAACTCGTGGTACACGAGCGGCACCATCGCCGACAACAGGATGCTCGACAGGTATTCGTAGCCGCACAGCGACTTGACCAGGATCAACAACCCGATGGTACCGTAGAACCGCCCCAGCCGGCCCTGCTGCCGCAACAACTCGTAACGGGCAAGCGAGTAGACGAACGGCAACAGCAACAGGAACTCGAGCCAGTACACCTTCGATGCGAACGCGATCAGCGGCGAACTGCTCGCGAGGAACAGCAGCACGACCAGTGCGGCGACCGGGCCGTGGTCGCGCCGCACCGCGTAGACGGCCCACGCCAGGACGGCCCCGGCTAAGAGCGCCGTCAGTAGTCGGAAAGCGACGTATACGCGGTGGGGATGCTGCGGGAAGAATCCCGATACCCAAGCGTAGACCTTGTAGTGCAGGCAGAACTGCGAACAGTACGGCGTCGGGTCGGGGGTGTTCCAGCCGCCCTCGTAGGCGTTCATGAACCCGCCGAGGCCCCAGACGCCCGACCCATCGGTGGCGGCGCGGGCGGCGGATCCGGCGAGCAGGTGTTCGGAGTCGGGCTGGAAGTCGCGGTACTGCGGCACGCCCATGCCGAGCGCGAAGTAGAAGCCACCGAGAAGAATCGCCACGGCGGCCGGCGAACGCAGCAGCCGCATCTTAGCTCTCCCGTCCGTATGCGGCCCGGGCGAACCGCACGGCCGTGCGCAGTGCGTCGATCGAGAACGGTTCCGGCTCGCGCATCTCGACGGAGACATATCCGCTGTAACCGGCTGCGCTCAAGTGTCCGGCCAGGGCGGCGTGCGGGACCGTTGAGGATGGGCCGAGCGGAGCGAGCATCGGCTCGCTGGCGTGGAAGTGGCACAACTCCGCCTGGCCATCGGCGATGATCGCCGGGTCGTCGCTGGCCAGGGTCATGCACGCAGCGTCCAGGTGCAGCCGCAGGCCGGGACGGTTGACGACCCGCACCAGTTCCAGCGCCTCCGGAGCGCGGGTGACGAAGTCGGCTCCGTACTCGTGTGGGTTGGCCTCCAGCGCGATGACCGCGCCTGCCTGGGCCGCGACATCGGCAAGTTGGCCGAAGAACTCCACGGCAATGGCGAAGGCATCGGCCGCCGGCAGTGCCCCGCGGCGGCGGTTCTTCGGCGAACCGAAGACGAGCGGACCGGCACCGAGCCGGGCGCAGGCTCGCACCACAACCGTCAGGTAATCGAGCATCCGCCGCCGCGTGGAGGCGTCGTCGAACAGCGTCAACTCTGGCCGGCCGAACAGGAGCGATTGCGCCGAGACGACCGGCAGCCCGCGGCCCTCCCAGGCGGCGCGGCAGGCGTCGAGTTCGGCGTCGCTCGCTTCGGACGGCTTCGGCCAGAGTTTCGTCGGCGCGACTTCGACGCCGGCGACGCCCTCGGCCGCCAGCATGTCGGCGACTTCGGCGTCGGCCGACGTTGGCCACGCGATGTTGGAGACGACCAGCTTCATGCGTGCCCGGCCCTTTCCCGTGCCACGAACGCCCTCAATTCCGCCATCACTTGGTCGCGCCCATACAGGTAGCCGCCAACGCCGCCGAAGGACGCAGCGTGTTTCGTGCGGAAGTCGTAACGCGCCGGCGGCGTCGGCAGCACGTTGTCGAACTCGCGGCCGAACGCCTCGCGGGCCATGTCGGCGACGCTGAACGGCTCCGTGGCGAAGTTGACCAGCAACAACCCCGCGTCGCTCGCCCGGCCTATGTCGGTCCAGAGGCGGTCGAGGTTGTAGAACTGGAAGACGCCGCCGGAGTGAATCTTGTGGACCTCGTTGTCGTTAAGCAGGTCGTACACGGCGTTCTTCTTCAGCCCCGGTCCGAACAGCGCCGGTAGCCGCACCACGAGGACGTTGGCGAAGTGGTCCGCGATCTCGCGCTCCAGCCGCAGGCGGTGCCGGCCGTAGGCGTGCTGTGCGGCCACGTCGATCGGCGAATCCTCATCCACGTCGATTGGCACCGGGTAGACATCCACGGTCGAGACGACGACGACGCGCTCGGCGGTGGTCGAGCGCACGGCCGCGGAAAGACGTTCGAGCGTCGCCCGGTCGGCGTCCGGTTCGCGATTGGCGATCCATTTGGCTGCCGGCATCGCGCTGACGACCAGCGTGTCGAATGATCGGCCAGCGATATCCTCGACGTTGGCCGAGTTGAAGCAGGCGTCGAAGCGATGCTGTCGCGCGAGGTTGCCGCCGACGAAGCCAGTGTGGCCGATCAGGGCATCGGACATGGGTCATGCTCCGGTGCGGGGTGGGTCGTACCGACCCAGGCAGGCGTTGAACAGGCAGCCGAGGACCCGCAGGTTGCCGCGGACGGGGCTGATCTTCGTCGGCACCGGCCCATGTGCCGGATAGCGGCGGGCGACCGGCAGTTCAGCGACGCGGAAGCCGAGGCGGGCGGCCCGGATCGCCAGGTAGTAGTGCAGTTCGTAGCCGGCGAACACGTCGCGGAACGCCGCCACGCGTGGATCGCCGAGGAAGCGGGCGCTGTACGCACGGAACCCGTTGGTCGTGTCGGTATACGGGAAGCGCGAAGCGAGGGCGATGGCCGGGGCGTGCAGGAGCTTGACGCCCAGCCAGCGCGATAGCGGCAGGTTCTCGGACACGCCCCCAGGCAGGAAGCGCGACCCCTGAACGTGGTCGTACCCTTCTGCGAGCTTAGCCACGAACCCCGGCAGCGCTTCCGGCCCATCCTTGCCGTTGCCGTCCATGGTGACGACGCCGCGGTAGCCGCGGTTCAGCGCCCAGTCGAACGCCATGCGCATCTGCGCGCCGAGCTTGCCGGGGCCGCGCTTGACGAGCAGCGCGTTGACGCCGCGCGGCTCCAGTTCGCGGCGCTCGGTCGAGCCATCGGTGCTACCGCCGTCGGCGACGACCACGTCCAGCCCGGCGGCGTGCGGCCGCATGGCGTCGAGTTGCTTGAGCAGTTTGCCGTTCTCGTTGATGACGAACACGCAGACGCAGTAGTCGCTCGCCTTCGGGGCGTACTCGGCCGCGTCGTAGGCGGGCACTTCACGAGTCACGGCGCACTCCAGCGGGGGCCGGTTCGGCGGCCGAGTTGTCCAACACGTTGCGCCGGCCCGGTTCGGCGAGCGGCACCGAACTCGACTTCTCCTCGCGCACGTAGTACAGCGGTCGATCCGACGACTCCGCCAACAACCGCGCGATGTATTCGCCCAAGAGAGCCAGCACCACGAACGCGAGAAAGAACAACCCGCTGACTTGCAGGCTCAGCGTCGTCCAACCGGGGGCCACGTCGCGCTTGAAGAAGAAGATGCCGAGGACGTAGAAGCTGTACAGGAAGCTCAACAAGCTGCCGATCAGCCCGGTGATGCTGGCCAGACGCAGCGGCAACGTCGAGTTGTGGACGACCAGGGCGACGCCGATGCGGGCGGCCTTGGACACGCTCGAATCCGGCTTCGCGCCGGTTCGCGAGATGCGCTTGTACGGGTGCAGGGCCGGCTCGAAGCCGATCGCCGACGCCACCAGAGCGAAGTAGCGCCGCCGCTGGCGGAACTGCGTCAGTGCGTTGACGGCGTGGCGGCTGAGCGCGCGGAACCCGGTGGTGCCGCGCGGCAATTCAACGCCGAGCGCCTTGCGCGTCGCGGCGAAGTACGCCTCGCGCAGCATGCGGTAGATCGGTCCGTGTCGCTTCGGGTCGGCATCCACGCCGAGGACGATGTCGCTGCCAGCCCGGCAACGTTCGACCATCGCCGGAATCTCGTCCACCGGATCGAAGTCGGGGTTGAGCGTCACGACGAAGTCGCCGATGGCCGCGTCGAGGGCGGCCGTGAACGCCGTCTCGCTGTCCATGCCGCGCGACAGCCGGACGTAGCGCAGGCAACGCACCTGTTGGAGTAAGGGCTGCACGGTAGCGGCAGTGCCATCGTGCGAGCCGTTGTCCAGCAGGACGACCTCGAAGTTGGTGTAGTGCCGGGCCAATAGGTCGGAAGCTTCGCGGGCGAACGGCCCGGCGAGGTCGGTCTGGTCGTGCAGGATGGCGACCGCGGAGACGAAGGTGTCGAGCTTGTCCATTCAGGTCGCGGCCGCGGCGCTTTCCAGGGTCGAATCGACGGCCTCGACGGCGTCGTACACGTTGTCGATCTTGGCACCCATGACGACGTGCAGGTTTCGCAGACCGTAGTGCGGTTTGTAGAGGATCGGCCGGCTGTCGTCAATTTCGCTGCGCGGCAGGACCGTCTTCACCTCCCACAGCGAGTCGGCGTAGCGGCAGCGGCTCAGCGCCGGCACGTACCGCGCGGCGTCGCGGACCATGTGCGGGTAGGCCGTCACCTTGGCCGCCCGGTCGAACACCTCGTAGGCCGGTTCCGCGCCGGGGCCGTCGTGCCACTCGCTGTGCGGCGTGTAGCGGACGTGGCTGAGCGTGTGCAGCCCGCGCGGCGGGAACGGCATGCACGAGAAGAACGGCCCACACATCACCGTCACGCCGAGATGGGTCAACTCCTCCGGCACCTCGACGAGCGCCAGTTCGACCAGTTCGTGCTTGAGCGGCACCGGCGGCAGGCTGGCAGCGGTCAGAACCTGGTTGAGTTGCGAGTACGCGCAAACGAAAACGCGGCCAGCGTGCGCTGCCCCACCCGGCAGCTCAACCTCCAACCCATCCCCGGACGAGCGAATACCGACGACCTCGGCCCGCGCCCGCACCTCGACGCCGGCCCGGCCGCAGCGCTCCAGCAAAGCCGCCTTGAGTTTCACGGCGTCGAACGCGCCCTCGCGGACGTGGAAGACCTCCTCGACGTGGGCCGAGTCGAACAGTTGCCGCACGGCAGCCGACGGCGGCGCGATCGGCGAGCCGACCCGCTGCATGAACCGACGGAACTGATTGGCCGACACCTTCGAGAACCGCCGGCCGATGGCGTAATACTTGGCGAACGACTCGTCGATGCAGTCGGCGAACTCCGCGACGAACCGCGGGTAGTTGACGTGCGATCGCACGGCCGTCAGCAGGCTGCGCGGGTAGTGGTAGCCGTTGTGGACGCGGGCCTGGTTGTTGTACGACGCCCGCCCCATGACCTCCGCGGCGCGCTCGCACACCAGCACGCTCTCGCCGCGGCCGGCGAGGTGTTCGGCCAGGTACAGGCCGAAAAAGCCGCCACCGACGATCAGGTTGTCCCACCGCTCGGCCATGCCGTTAGCGTAGTCCAGGCGTCGCGGCGGCACAGCCCGGCGCTTGCCCCGCTGGCCGCATCCGCGATAATCGCACCACCATGCGCCGCATCCTCCTGCTCCTCGCCGTACTCGCCGTCGCCGCCGATTGGCCGCGTTTCCGTGGGCCGAACGGCACCGGCGTCAGCGACGATGTCTTGCCCACCACCTTCAAGGACGGCGACGGCATCCTCTGGAAAGTGCCGCTACCCGGCGTCGGCAACGGGTCGCCCGTCGTCGCCGGCGGCAAGCTCTTCCTGCAAGCCGCCAGTGCCGATGGCGGCGAACGCCTGCTGCTGTGCCTCGACGCCCTGGATGGCCACACGCTCTGGACGCGCTCGGTCGGCGGTGCGGCGGCGAAGGCCCACCGGAAGAACTCGCTCGCGTCCTCGACGCCGGCCGTCGGAGGCGACCGCGTCGTCTCTTTGTTCTGGGATGGTCGGCGCGAGGCCCTGCACGCCTTCGACCTCGCGGGCAACCCGAAGTGGACGAAAGACCTCGGTCCGTTCAAGTCGCAGCACGGCTCCGGCGCGTCGCCGATCATCGACGCCGGCCGGGTCTTCCTCAACCGCGACCAGGACGACACCGCCGCCTTGCTCGCGTTCGGTGCCGACGACGGACGCGAACTGTGGCACGCCGACCGCACGGGCCACAAGACCTGCTACACCACGCCGGCGGTGCGACCGCTGCCGGGCGGCAAGACGGAAGTCGTCGTCTTTTCGACTGGGGCCGTCAGCGGCTACGATGCGGCGACGGGGGCAACGAACTGGAACTGGGTCTGGTCGGGCGAGCCGCTGCGTACCGTGGCGTCGGCGGTGTTGTGGAACGACGTGGTGTTCGCCCACGCCGGCGAGGGCGCGGGGGCCAGTCGCGCGGTCGCGGTGCGGGCCGGTTCGCCGCCGGCGGTCGTGTGGGAAAGAAACCAGAAGGGCGGCTTTCCCTACGTCCCCTGCGTGCTCGTCCACCGCGACACGCTCTACACCGTCACCGACCGCGGCATCGCCGGCTGCTATGACGCGGCGTCGGGTAAGCCATTGTGGACGCATCGCCTCGGTGGCGGCTTCTCCGCGTCGCCGGTGTTGGCCGGAGACACGGTTTATGCCGTTAATGAGGACGGAGTCGTGTTTGCCTACCCGGCGTCGCGCCAGGAACCGGCGACGGTCGTTCGTAGCCCGCTCGGCGAGCCGGTGGTGGCCACGCCCGCGGTGGCCGGCGGCCGCATGTACGTCCGCGGGCAGAAGCACCTGTTCTGCCTCGGCAAGTGAACTCCTTCGGCGGTCGATTCGTCAGGAATGTTTGACGGCCCCGCCCCCCGGCGAGTATAGTCGAGGCAGGAAGGAGACTCGGCGTGCGCACCCGGACGGTCCTCACCATCGTCGCCCTTGTCGCGAGTCTGCACATCGCCGGTGCAACGCCGGTGCCCGCCGACGACCTCCGCGGCGAGGCCCGTCGCCTCGAATCGCTCGGTCGCTGGGAGCAGGCCGCCGACATCTACCTGCAACTGTTGGCCGACGACCGCTCGGCCGCCGATGCCCGCGAGCGGCTGCACCACTGCACCCGCCGGCTGCATCAGGCTCGCCGTCACGCCGACCCGGCCGTTCGCGAGAAGCTCCTCGCCCTGCCGGTGCCGCAGGCGCTTGCCCTCTACGCCGACGTTCTCGACAAGTTACACGCGCAATACGTGGACGCCGGGCGGGTGCCCTACCCGACGCTCTACCGCCACGGTCTCGACGAAGTGCGTCATGCACTTGCCGAGCCGACGTTCCGCCGAGCGTATTTGGACGGCGTCGAACCGGCGGCCGTGGTCGCCCTGACGCAACGACTGCGCGACGAGTCGGCCCGGCTGCCGGCCGATGCCCGCGAAGCTCGTGTCGCGGCGAAGTCGTTGGCCCTCGACGCCCAGCGATTGACCGGTGTGCCGGCGTCGGCCATCGTCCTCGAACTGGCCTGTGGGGCGGCCGGGGCGCTCGACGAGTACACGCTGTTCCTGACGCCCGGCCAGCCGCTCGACGACCCGGCCGCCCTCGGTGGCGACCTGGCGGCGCTCGGCCTCGGTCTGTCGTACAAGGACAAGACGCTCGCCGTCGAACGGGTGGCGACCGGCTCCTGGGCGGCTGCCGCGGGCTTCCAGGCCGGCGACCGCATCACCCACATCGGCCGCAGTGCCATCGCTGAGGCGACGCCCGAAGCCATCGGCGAGTGGCTCCGGGCCGACCTGACGACGCTCGGCGAACTGACCGTCACCGCGACGACGGGAACGACGCGCATCCTGGCCCTGCCCGGCTACCCGCCGAGCGTGCCCGATGTCGAACTCCTCAAGGACGGCGTCGGCTACGTTCGACTGGCGCTATTCCACCGGCACACGCCGCAGGAGTTGGAAAGCGCCCTGTTGCGGCTGCGGGTCGAGGGGATGCGCGTCCTGATCCTCGATCTGCGCGGCAACCCCGGTGGGCTGTTCCCGGTTGCGGTGCAGGTGGCCGAGCGGTTCCTGCCGGCCGGTGTGATCGTCACGACCGAGAGCCGTCGCGGGTCGAAGATCTATGCCGCGTCGGCCCCGATGGGTGCGTTCGAGTTGCCGATGGTCGCGCTGATCGACGCGGATACGGCCAGTGCCGCCGAAGTGTTGGCGAGTGCGCTCAAGTCCAACAACCGGGCGACGCTGGTCGGGCAGACGACTTTCGGCAAGGGATCGGTGCAGAAACTGTTCCACCTCCAGGCCGGCAGCGGGTTGAAGCTGACGTTGGCCCACTTCTTCGCGGCGGGCGGTCGGCCGCTAGCCGGCGTCGGCGTGTCGCCGCACGTCGAAGTCCGCCGCGAAGCGATGAAGGACGCCGCCCTCGACGCAGCGCTGGAGCAGGCGACGCGGCTGCTAACGATGAAGTAAATCCGAAATCCGAAGCACGAAATCCGAAACAAATCCGAAGGACCGAAATCCCAAGGACCGAAATCCCAAGGACCGAAACGAATTACCCGCAGGCGTTCGTTTCGGAATTACGATTTTGGTCCTTCGGATTTGTTTCGGATTTCGTGCTTCGGATTTCGGATTTGGTTCTCCGATGCCAGACTGGTCCTACCGCCTGGGAGCCCCCGCCGCCGGACTGGCGTATGCGCGTGAGGCCGCTTACTCGCTGTTGTGGGACGGCAACCTCTGGCTGTCGCTGGTCAATCGCCGCGGGCAACTCCAGGGCAAGGCGAAACAGGAAGCCGTCGTCGCCGCCGCGGCCGCTGCGGAGGACGCCTCCGCGTTCGCCGTTGCCACCACGCAGGGCCACGTCGCCTGGCTCGGCCGCGACCTGACGCCGCGCTGGAAACAGACGCTCGTCCGCCGGCCGACCGCCATCGCCCTCGACAGCCTCGGCACTGCGCTCGTCGTCGCCGACGAGGACGCCCACCTGCACTTGTTCGACGCCGCTGGCCTCGCCCTCGGGCCGCCGGTGCCGACGCCGCGGCCGGCCGCCCACCTGGCGTTCCTGCCGGGGCAGCCGGTGCTGGTCGCCGCCGCCGACTTCGGCTGGGTGGCGGCGTTCGACCTGCGCGGCAAGCGCTGGCTGTGGCACGATAGTCCCGTCGTCCACCTGGGCGACCTGGCCTGTTCCGGCGACGGCTCGACGGTGGCGGTCGCATGTTACTCGGAAGGCGTCCGGCGCTACGACCTGGCGGGCCGGCCGCGGCCGCCGCTGCCGACGCCGGAGCCGGCGCGGTTGGCCAGCGCGACCTACGCTGGCGACTTCTACCTCGTCGGCAGCGTGTTCGGCACCGTCTACGGCGTCAACGCCGACGGGCAGGTGCGGTCGAGTCGCAAGACGGAGCCGGCCCCGGTCGGCCTGGCCCTGACCCCGCGCGGCGAAGCGGCGGTGCTGGCACTGGCCGACGGTCGGGTGATGGGGATCAACCTTTCCGACCAGGAGCCGTGACGCGCGTTATCGCCAGTCGAACGCGACGGCTCTAGACTAACCGCGACCCACCCGCCGCACTCCCCGTCCCGAAGGGCTACTCCCGATGACGCTCGCGCTCGCCGCCTTCCTCGCACTGTCGCCGGCCGCGCCCGCCCAGCCCGGCACCATCCAGTGGGTCTGGTTCAACGAAGGCGACCCGCGAGCCGATGCCCCGGCCGCGACGCGCTACTTCCGCAAGACGCTGACGCTCGACCGCGCCGTCGATAGCGCCACGCTCGACATCACGGCCGACAACGCCTTCACCGTGTGGGTGAACGGCACCCAGGTCGGCACCGGCGACACCTGGCAAACGGTTTCCCACTTCGACGTGCGGAAGCAGCTCGCGGCCGGCAATAACGTCATCGCCGTTCGGGCGGTCAATACGAGCCGCGGGCCGGCCGGGCTGATGGCCAAGCTTGCGTACGTCCCCAACGGCATGTCGGGTCAGGTCGCCGCCACCGACGCGACCTGGAAGGCGTCCGCCACGGCCCCAGCCGGCTGGGAGGCCGTCGCCTTCGACGACGCCAAGTGGCCGGCCGTCAAGGTTCTCGGCGCGGTCGGTGAAACGGGACCGTGGACTAACCTGCGCTGGCTCGGCGGCGGCGACGGCCAGTTCACCGCGCCGCCCGGCTTCCGCGTCGAGACCGTCGCCCGAAGCCAAACGGCTGGCGACACGTTCTCGCTGGTCAACCTGTGCTTCGACCAGCGCGGCCGGCTCTACGTCTCCCGCGAGGGCGGGCCGATCCTGCTGTGCGCCAAACCGGACGCGACCGGCGTCTTCCAAACGGCTCGCCAGTACTGCACGCAGGTCAAGAACTGCCAGGGCATGTGCTGGATCAAGGGTAGCCTGTACCTCGTCGGCGACGGGCCATCCGGCGTCGGCCTCTACCGCGGTCGCGACGGCAAAACCGGCGACGGTATCGAGTCGGTCGAATTGCTGCTCAAGTTCAAGGGCGGCATGGGCGAACACGGGCCGCACGCCGTCCTGCATGGGCCGGACGATTGCCTCTACGTCGTCAACGGCAACCACTCCTGGGCGCGAGTGGAGAAGCTCGCCGCCAATTCGCCGCTGACGCGCTGGCCTCACGGCCAGATGGGGCCGGACCAGGGTCGCATCGACACGACCGAGGACGTGCTGCTCCCGCGGCTCAACGACGCTCGCGGCCACGCCGCCGACATCCTCGCCCCCGGCGGCACGATCTGGCGCATGGACCTTAACGGTAAGAACCCGGCCCTCGTCGCGGCCGGCTTCCGCAACCACTTCGACGCCGCGTTCAACCGCGATGGCGAGCTGTTCACCTTCGATAGCGACATGGAGTGGGACGAGAACCTGCCGTGGTATCGGCCGGTGCGCGTCGTCCACGCCCCGCCGGGGGCCGACTTCCTCTGGCGCACCGGAGCGGCCAACACGCCGAACTATTACCTCGACAGCCTGCCGCCGATGGCCGAGACCGGCCGCGGCTCGCCGGTTGGCGTCGAGTGCTACGACCACGTCGCGTTCGGCCCGAAGTATCGCGGCACGCTATTCCTCGGCGACTGGTCGATCGGCTGCATCTGGGCCGTGAAGCCGCAGGTGAGCGGGGCGACCTACAAGGGCACTGCCGAGAAGTTCGTCACCGGCACGCCGCTGAACGTCACCGACCTGGCGACCGGGCCGGACGGGGCGCTGTATTTCACGCTGGGCGGTCGCAACACGCAGGGCGGCGTCTACCGCGTCGTCGCCACGCAAAAGCACGCGGCGACCGATGCCGACGACGTGCAGCCCCTGGCCGCATGGGGCAAACGGCGCGACTCGGTGTCGCACTTCCCCTCACAGGAGAAGGCCGTCCTCCAGCAAGTTTTCAGTGGCGACGGCGGCCGGCTGGCCCCCGCGGAGTGGCTCGGCCGCATGAGTGGCTACGCCCCGGACTACGTCGTCACGAACTGCCTCGCCAGATTGATCGGCGACAAAGACCCGTTCGTCCGCCGCCGCGCCTGCGAGTCGTACATCCGTGCCGGTATCGAACCGTCCGTCGAGTCGCTCGTGCCGCTGCTCGGCGACAACGACATTTACCTCCGCACGGCCGCCCGACTGGTGTTGCAGCGCATCGACCCGAAGAAGTGGGCCGACACACTGCTGACCGGCGAGGACGACCGCGTTGCCCGCGAGGCCATCGTCGCGCTGTGCAAGACCAACCGCGCTCAGGACTACGCCGATACGATCTTCGACCGGCTGCATCATCAGTCGTTGGCCGAGGACGTGCCGACCCTGCTCGACGATTTGCGAGTAGCACAACTGGCGCTCGTCCACACGACGAGCCGACCCGGCAGCGTCCGCGGGCTGGCGCTCGACCTGTACGCAAAGTTCCCGCACGCCGACCCGCGCGTCAACCGCGAACTGGCCATCCTGCTCGTCGATCTGCGCCGCACCAAAGTCCTCGACGATCCGGTTCACGCCAAGCTACTCGATGCGATCGTTGCCGCGTCGGCCGACCGGCAGCAACAGATTTACCTCTTCTACTGCGTGCGTCTCCTGCACGACGGCTGGACCACGGCCGAGCGCGACCGGTTGCTGGCGTGGTTCGAGACCACGAGGAGCTGGACCGGTGGCGCGAGCTTCACCGGCTTCCTGGAAAACATCCTCCGCGACCTCGCGCCGGCCCTGGTGGCCGGCGACCCGGCGGCCTTCTTCCGCGACGCCGGCAAACGGCCATTCGCCACGCTGGCCCTGGTGCGTTCGCTGCCGCCGGAGAAACTGCCGCCGGCAGCCGGGCCGTACCTGCGCAAGCTCGTGGACGCTGACCCGAAGCAACTCGACGTGGCTGCACGGGCGTTCGCGCTCACCCCGTCGGCCGAGAACTGGCCGTACCTCGTGCGCGCTCTGGCGTCGGCGAACCCGCTCGTCGTCGGCGAGGCGTTCGACGCGCTCGGCAAGGTCGCGGTCGCTCCGAAGGCCGACGACCCAGGCCCGTTCCGCGCTGCCCTACTCGGTAGCCGCAAGCTCCCGTCGAAGCAGCGGGGCAAGACGCTGACGCTGTTGCGTCAATGGACCGGCGGCCGGAAGTTCGGCTACGAGCCGGAGCAGATCGCGGAGGAGTTGGCTGCGTGGGGGACGTGGTTCAACCAGACGTTCCCGAACGAGCCACATCTGCCGGACCTGGGTGTGACGACACCCGGCGAGGGCAAGTACAAGTTCGATGAGTTGCTCAAGTTCCTCGAGAACGACCCGGCCGGCAAATCGGGCGACGTAGCGAAGGGCCGGCTCGCGTTCGAGAAGGCGAGTTGCCTGAAGTGCCACAAGTACGGCACCGAGGGCGAGGGCGTCGGCCCCGACCTGACGACGCTCTCGAAACGCTTCAAGCGCCGCGATGTACTGGAGGCGATCGTCTACCCGTCGAAGGTCATCAGCGACCAGTACCGCTCGTCGACGGTGATGCTCAAGAAGGGCCAGCGGCTCGACGGCCTCGCCGCCGCGCTTGGCGATTCGGTGGCGGTCACCATCGCCGACGGCACCAAGGTCGTCGTCAAGAAGGGCGACATCGCGGAGCAGTACGCATCGCTGACCTCGGTGATGCCGGAGCACGCACTCGACCCGTTGACCAAACGGGAGATCGCGGACCTGTTCGCGTTCCTGGAGTCGGATCCGACGAAGAAGTGACCAGTCTGAGCGGTCGGCGTGAGCGGGCTGA
>CAZNSL010000010.1:13444-20006 GCA_964574975.1 uncultured Alcaligenaceae bacterium
CCGGCCCCCCCCGGCCGCTCGGCTCAACGCACCTCGGCGACCAGGATCGTGCAGTCGTCGCCCGCCGATGCCGGGCCGCGGAACGCCCGGATTTCGCGCACCAGCCCTTCCAGCAACTCGCCCGCCGGTCGGCCGCCCTCGGACGCCAGCACGGCCGCCATGCGCTCGACGCCGAACGGCACGCCCGCGCCGTTCTTGCTGTCCGGCGCGCCGTCCGTGAACAGGCACAACCGGTCGCCCGGCGCGAGCGTCAGACTCGTCTCCTCGTAGCGTACCTCCGGCACGATGCCGAGCATGAACCCCCGTCCTTCGAGCGGCAGGGCGACCCGCGACGCGGCCGAGTAGTGCAAGGGCGGCGGGTGGCCAGCGTTGGCGTAGGTGAGCGAGCGGCTAGCGCGGTCGTACACGGCGTAGTACGCTGTGACGTATCGTTCGTCGTCCAACCCCTGAAGGCTCTCGTTCATGGCGCGCAGCACCTCAGCGGGCCGGGGCGAGCGCGGGCCGGCCTCGGCGAAGGCGAAGCGAGCCATGATCGCCACCAGCGCCGCCGGCAGACTGTGGCCGCTCGCGTCGGCGATCAGGATGCCGAGACGATCGACGTCCGGCCGGGCGAAGTCGTAGTAGTCGCCGCCGAGTTGATCGAGCGGCTGATAGTGGACGCCCCAGGCCAGTTCGGGCCAGTCGGGTGGCGCGCCGGGCAACAACACCCGTTCCATGAGCCGGCCAGCCACTTCGAGGTTGTGCCGGGACTGGGCGTCGCGCTCGCCGAGCTGGGCTGTACGCTCCGCGACCAGTCGGTTAAGGTGTTCGGCCCGGCGAGCGATCAGGTGGCGGGCCGACACGATGCCGACGATCGCCCCGCCGGCGACGACCGGCAGGTGGCGGACGTGGACGCGCTCCATCAGGACGGCCGCTTCCTCCCAGCCCGCGTCGGGGTCAACGGTCTGAGGGTTGCGGGTCATCACCTCCCGCACCGGCCGCGAGCCTCGATCGTGGGATGGGTCGGCCGCTAGCATGAGGACATCTCGCTCGGTGAAGATGCCTTCGAGCCGCCCGCTAGTGCCGACCAGGACCGCACCGATGCTGGTTTCGGCCATGCGCCGCACGACCGCGTCGAGCGGCTCGTGGGGCGGAACGACCGCTGGGGTCGCAACCATGACGTCGCGGACGAGGATTTCGCCGGGGTTCATGCATCCGCTCGTAGAGGGCGTGCCCAGTGTGCGACAGGGCCGCGTCGCCCGCAAGGGAAATCCGCGAAAATCTCAGGCGTGACTTGACGCGCCGGCGTGACTCAGGAACTATAGACGGATCGCCATTCGCCCCCAGGAGCGTCCATGACCGCCCCGAACCACTGTCTCCGGCAGGCCGCCGCCCTCGCCGTCCGCGACGGACGCGTTTGTCTGGTCACGACCAGCAGCGGCCGCCGGTGGACACTCCCAAAGGGTATGATCGAACCCGGCCAAACGGAAGCCGAAGCCGCGATCGTCGAGGCATGGGAAGAAGCGGGAGTGGCCGGCGAGGTACTGCGGGAGCCGCTGGGCAGCTACCGGACGACGAAGTGGGGCAAGGAATGCGTGGTGGTCGTGTACGGCATCGCAGTGAGTGAGACGGCCGAGCGCTGGCCAGAGGCCCGTCGGCGTCAGCGCCGATTCGTAACGCCGAAGCGGGCTGCGACGCGGCTCGACATCCCGGCGCTGCAAGAAATTCTGCGCGCGGCGTTCGCCGAGGGTGGGGTGTTCCACGAGTCGGCGGCCACGGGCGCGGCGTGATCCATCGCGCACCTCGGTCGAGGTTCTCGTAATCTTGCCGGTCGATCGGGCACGACCTGGAAACGGCGGAAGTGACGGGGCATTGCCGGCGCGGGTCGTCGCTTACGCTTCCGGCTCGGATGCCGTACAATTCCTCTCTCGCCCCGTCACCGGACGACCGATGCACCTGCCGCTCGAACCGCTGGTGCGGGCCTACGCCGCCGGCTGCCGCCGCGCCGTCGGCCCGCGCGTTGCCGCGATTCGCTCGGCTCGCGCCGACTGGCTCAACGATGCCTTCCTCGATGCCGCCGCGCCCGCCGATTTCGCCGCGGCCGTCGGCAGGTTCTACGCGGTCGCCGTCGCTCCACCGCTTCACGCTGCCTCGCTCGCTCGCCGAGTCGGCGCAGTGCGCCACGGCCTCGCACACTTGCTGCGCAGCCCGGACCCGCTGCCGGAGCGTCTCGGCCGCTGTCTCGCCGCCGGCGGGCCGTATCGCGTCGGCGGCCTTGGCCCTAATTTCTGGACCGCCGTCGCGCAAGCGCTCGACCCCAACGCTCACCCGATGTGGACGCCGGCAACGCTCGCCGGTCTGCGGCGATTCGCAGCCGTGCGCGACGACCCGGCCGCGACCTATGCGCGTTTCTTGACCGTCGCTCGCCGCGCTCGCGCGGTCGCCGGCCTGTCGGCCGCCGACGTGGACGACTTCCTTGCATTGGCCGGCCGAATACGCGGCCGCGATATCCTGAGTGCCGCCAACGATCCCGACCCACTCGTACTCGCCATCCGCCGCGAACGTGCCCGCCTTTCGCTACGGCAGCGGTTGAAGGATCACGGCAAGCGCCACGCCGACGCCCGCGAACTGCTGACCGCCGGCCTGAAGGCGAACGACCCGGTTCGCATCGCGGCGGCTCTCGCCGTGCTTGCCGGCTCGCGGCCGTCGCCCGACTGGGACGTTCACGGTCCAACGCTTGTGCCGCGCATCGACCGGCTGTTCCACGCTGACGACCCGGCCGACGAACTGGCCGCGTTCGCCGCGCAGGCGGAGTTGGCCGGTGTCGGCCGCTGGCTCGCCGCCGCGGTGCTGCACTTGCGCGACCCGAAGCGCTGGCCGCTGTGGGACGACGCCGCGTTCGCCGGCTTGCACCACCTCGACGACGCGGCCGACGACTACCCGCTCGTCGCCGAGGCCGTGACCGGGCTGTGCGAGCGCTACCATCTCCACCCGCTCGAAGTCCCGGCCGTACTCGCGGAGTTGCCGGATCTGAAATCTCAAATCTCAGATCCCATCGGCTTCTGCCCCGATACGTTCCACTTCCTCGCCGATCTGGCGGCGAACAACCGCACCGCCTGGATGCGGCAGCACGCGACCCGCTACCGCTTCGCCGTGCGCGAGCCGCTCGTCGAGTTGTGCCGAGCACTCGCGGATCGCTACGTCGTTCCGGTCCTCGGCGGCGTCTACGGCTTCGACCTGGATGCAGCCGTGCGGCCGGGTGGCGCGTTGTCGAGCGCGTGCCGCAACGACCACGGGCAGAGCGTGCCGTACGAGACGGTGCGCTGGCTGACGTTCGCCCGCCGCGGCCGGGCGAAGAAGGGGCAGGCGCAACTGTTCGTGCGATTGTGCGAAGCCGGCGTCAGCTTCGGCTTCCGCCTCGGCAAGTCGGCCCGCGCCGCCACGAAACAGTTGCGTCGCCGCGTCCGAGACGAGTCGCTGACGCCGGCAGCCGGTCTGGTCTACGGCCAGCGCGACGACCTCGCCGACGGCGTTGTATTGTCGTCGGTGGATGCGTTGCGGGCGTGGGCCGATGGGCCGTCGCCGGTCGCCGGCCGCGCCCTCGCACCGGACGATCCGTTGTTGGCAAAGGACGAACTGGCTGGCGAAATCCTGTTGGCGTTCGACCGGGCGCTGCCGCTCTTTGCCTGCGCCGCGGCCGACGATCCGCGACCGGTCCTCGACCGCCGCACCGGCCGCGCCGACTCGACCGACGCCGAACGAGCCGCGGCGTTCGGCCGGGCGACGTTCCTGCCGGAGCGTTGGCTGCGGCAGGCGCTCGACCTGTTGGCCCTCAAGAAGCAACTGGTGCTGCAAGGCGTGCCGGGCACCGGCAAGACGCACGTCGCCCGCCGCCTGGCCGAGTACCTGACCCGCGGCCGGGCCGACGCGGTGCGGCTGGTGCAGATGCACCCGGCGTACACCTACGAGGAGTTCGTCGAGGGCATCAAAGCCCGCACGATCGAAGCCAACGGCCGGCACGAGGTGACCTACCCGGTCGAGGACGGCGTACTGGCGGCGTTCGCGGCCGAGGCGGCGTCGCGGCCGGCCGAGCCGTTCGTGCTGATCGTGGACGAGATCAACCGCGGCAACCTGCCGCGCGTCTTCGGCGAACTCCTGTACCTGTTGGAGTACCGCGACCACGTGGCGACGCTGCCGTACTCGCGGCGCGAGTTCCGCCTGCCGCCGAACCTGGTGCTGCTGGGCACGATGAACGCGGCCGACCGCTCGGTGGCCCACGTCGACCAGGCGCTGCGGCGGCGATTCTCGTTCTTGGAGATGCCGCCGGACGCGCGGGTGCTGGCCGCGTGGCTGTCGGCCCACCCGCCGGCCGCTGGCGACGCCTTCGCCGCGTCGGTGCTGCGGGTGTTCGAGACGCTCAACGACCGACTCCGCGCCGACCTGGGGCAGGACCGCCAAGTCGGCCACAGCTACTTCATGACGCCGGGCCTCGACCCCGCGACGTTGCGGACGGTGTGGGACCACCAGGTGACACCGCTGTTGGCCGACTACTTCGCGGCCCAGCCAACGCGGTTGGCGGCGTACGCGCTCGACGACTTGCTCGCGGGCAAGCCAGCGCGGCAGCCGCGGCCGAAGGCGGTGTTTTGAGGGAGCTGCCCGATGGATGATGCCAAGAAGCCTAATCGCCTCAAGCGCTGGTCGCGCCGGCTTGGCAAGGTGCTTCTCGCTTTAGTCGTGCTGGGGGTGGTCGCCGACCAGATCGCTGTCTGGCAACTCCAAAAAGCCATCGACGACGAGGTTGCGGCGATCGATGCCACCGATCCTGGTTGGCGCATGGCGGATATTCAAGCCGCTCGTCAGGCTCTCCCCGACGGCGAGAACTCCACCCGCTACTACGACCTCATAAAGTTCAATGGCCGCATCGTCACTTATCGTCAGGATGCGGTTGACGGCCTTACCGCGGGTTACCTTCCGACCAAAGAGCTACTCCGCGACTTGCGCAAGAGCCTGGACGCGATTGGCTTGTTCGAGACCGACATGGCCCGTGAGATTGCATACGTCCCACGGGGCCGATTTCTGACGCCTGCCGAACCCGACAACATCTGGCTCCGCATCGGCCGGTATTACAAGTTGAGTGACTTAGCTACGCTCCTCACTTTCGACGCGCTGCTCCGGGCGGCTGATGGCGACGGCGACGGTGCGCTACACTCGTGCCGTGCCGCGCTTAACGTCGGGGAAATGGTCTACGATGAGCCGGACTTGGACGCGCAGCGGTGCAGGGGCATCATTTGGGAGAATGCTTGTCGGGCCGTTGAACGCACACTCGGCTTGGCAGAACCGTCTCCTGACGCGCTCGCAGCAACCCAAGCTGCGTTTGCACGGGTCGAACCTCTACCGCGAATGCTCATTGGGGCGCGGGGCGAACGCGCCAAGGTACACGACAACTGCTTGGGCATGATCGCCGGCACCGCCCCTCCATACCAACGTTACCCTCCGCCGATGAAATTCGAGTGGCTGGATCAACTGTGGATCAAACGGTACGACGGACGATATGACCATGCGCGTAGAATCCGCGACTGTACCGAAGTGATTTCGTTCCTAAAGCTTCCCGAGGCATCCCTGATCCAACAGAGTCCGGCGATAAAGGTGAGATTCGAAAAGTTGATTGGCGCATCCGGCCTGCACGACGCATACGACCAGGAGTATCGGCTGCGGGCCGAGCTTCGCTGTCACGTTACGATGCTCGCAGCCGAGCGCTACCGACGAACCCGCGGCAACTTCCCTGTGGAGGCTGAACAACTTGTTCCGGATTTGCTGCCGAAGCTCTACACCGACCCGTTCGACGGCAAACCGTTGCGTTGGAAGCGAGACGGGGAAAAGCTTGCCGTCTACTCGGTTGGCCACGATCTCGCCGATGATGGGGGCAACATGAACCGTGCCCTGCGACCGCTCTACGAACACAACACCGACTTCGGTGGCGTTGTGTGGGACGTGTCAAAGCGCCGCCAACCCGCACCGCCGCCGAAGCCGGATGAGCCGTAACGCTGCGGTGCCGGCCGCGTCAGCAATGCGACGCCACCTCGGCGGCGAGCCGGGCATTGGCGACGATCAGCGCTCGGTTCGCCCGCAGCGACTTTCCGCCGGTCAACTCGGCCAGCCGCGCCAGCAGGAACGGCGTCACCGCCGGGCCGCGTACCCCGGCCGACTCCGCCAACTGCTCCGCCGCGGTCAGCGCTGCGGCGAACTCGTCCGGGTCGAGGGCTACGTCGGCGGCGACCGACTGGGCTAGCACGATGCCCGCGCTGCCGAGCGCCCAGTGCGTAGCGATCAGCCGCGCGGCCTCCGCGGCGTCGGCGACGCGGGCCGAGACCGGCTCGCCCGTCGAGCGCAGGTAGAAGCCGGGGAACGTGTCGCAGCCGACGCCGATCACCGGCACGCCGAGCGTCTCCAGCACCTCCAGCGTCCGCGGGATGTCGAGGATGCTCTTCGCCCCGGCGCAGACCACCGCGACCGGCGTGCGGGCCAACTCCTGCAAATCGGCCGACACGTCCCACGCCGCGGCCGGGCGGTGGACGCCGCCGAT
>CAZNSL010000011.1:0-19860 GCA_964574975.1 uncultured Alcaligenaceae bacterium
ACCGGTCGCGCGTTTCACCAACCGGCCGACCGCCCGCATCGCCGTGCGCACGGCCCTTCGACGGCGACTATGCAGCGGCAGCAGGCGTTCGCGCGACTTGTAGTACCAGCGAACCGCCGTCCAGGCACCGGAGTGTTTGATGTCGTCGAGGGCGGTTTGCACCTGCTCGAGTTGCTCCCCACGGCGCATCAGGGCGGTTTCGAGCTGGGCGATACGCCGCTCGGCGCTGGCCGCGTCCCAGGCAGTCCGGTGGAGCGGCAGGATGTCGGCGTCGTCCATGATCGCCTCGGTAAGCGGGGATGCTTGGGCGCAGTGCTAGCTGCTTATAGCAGTTGCCTCGGACGTTGGGCAAGGCCGGTGTCGTCGAACTACGTGATTCCATCACCAGGCACCGTAGAATGGCTCTATGACGCCGCTCGTCACACTGCCGCTCGAACTCGCGCCCGACGCCGCTCCGTCTGCCCGCGCCATCCTCGACGCCAAGGACGAACTGATCGCATGGCTCGCCGAGCGCAGCCAACCGGCCATGCGCGTCAAACAAATCCACCGGCAGATCGTCGTCAATCGGGCCGAATCGTTTGCCGCGATGACCGACTTGCCAAAGGCGCTCCGCGACGAACTTGCTGCCGACTGGATTCCCCTTGGCACGCAGGTCGAACGGCATCTGACGGCGAGCGACGGAACGCAGAAACTCCTGCTCCTCCTGCACGACGGAGGACGAATCGAGTGCGTGCTGCTGCCGGAACTCGACCGCCGGACAGCGTGCATTAGCACTCAGGTCGGCTGCGGCATGGGATGCGTCTTTTGTGCGTCGGGAATCGACGGCGTCGCGCGCAACCTGAGTACCGGAGAAATCCTCGAACAGCTCGTGCGCCTGCGCAACCTGTTGCCACCGCACGAGCGGTTGACCAACGTCGTCGTCATGGGCATGGGCGAGCCGCTCGCCAACCTCGACAACTTGCTCGCAGCTCTGGCGTGGGCCGGCAAGCCCGATGGTCTGAACCTCGGTCAGAGGCACGTCACGATCTCGACTGTCGGATTGCCGGCGAAGATGCGCCGGCTCGCCGAAACGGGCAAGCAGTACCACCTGGCCGTGTCGCTGCACGCCCCCAACGACGCGCTGCGGACGCAGATCGTCCCGACCAACGTCCACACCGGATTGCAGGACATCGTCGCCGCCGCCGACGAGTTCTACGCCAAGACCGGACGGCAGGTGACGTACGAGTACGTCGTCCTCGGCGGCGTCAACGATGGCCCCGTGGAGTCGCGGCAGCTCGCCGAACTACTGCGCGGCCGGCAGGCGCACGTCAACCTGATACCGTTTAACCCGGTCGAGGGGCTACCGTACCGCCGGCCGACGCCCGAGGCCCAGGATCGACTGGTCGAAACGCTGCGGCGCAACGGCGTCAGCGTGAAGGTGCGCAAGCGCAAAGGGGCCGATATCGACGCCGCGTGCGGCCAGTTGCGGCGTCGGTTGGCACTCGCGGAATCGCCGAACCCTTCGTGAACTCAGGTCAACTATTCGTCGCCACCGAGGGATCGGCAGCGACATTGGCCCAGACGTGGACGTGCGGCGCGCCTCGGAAGTACCAGACGAACGACGGACCTTCCAAACGCCAGTTGTCCCACACCTCGTCCTTGCCGATGTCGCCGTCCTTGTAGAAGGCCAAATGGCATTTCGCCAAGCCACCTTGTTTGGCGACGCACTCAAGTGCCTCCTCGCGGTCCTCGATGCGGAACGGTTCGACGAGAATGGCCAATACCTTCTGCAGCTCCGCGACCTGATCCTTGCTCATCTCGCCGACCGGCAGGCCGACGTAGCCGCCCTTCCCGCCGCGGAACGCGACCGTCTGTTCCTTCGGCCGCTTCTGCACGAGCGCCACGGTGCGCTGTTTGCCGTCGAGCATGGCGTAGACCCTGTTGGCGGCCAACGCCTGTGGCCAAAAGACATTGCCGGGATGGTCCTTGCCCTCGCTAGCACCGTCGGCGGCGTGGCCGTAGAAGATCGGCCCTCCGAACGCGACGTGCGCCCCGGTGTTTCCGTCGGCTCGCAGCGTCATGTGCCGCCCAGTTAGTACAAACTCGAACTTATCGCTACCCGGTTCGCCGAAGATGGCGATGGATTGATGGGTCCCCCACGCTTCGCCATCGTTGTCGTCTTTGGTCTGCTTATCGAAGCGCGCCACCCATTCTGGGTTCAATAGTGCCTTGTATGCCTCGCGGATCAACTCGCGCTGCGATGGCTGGAAAAAGTCGCTGCCGATCGTGTGCTTCGTCACCTGCCAGTTGTTCTCGACGCGGGTCCGCAGCAACCCTTTCTTCGGATCCTGGTAGTCCCACGCAAAGCAGACGGCCTTCTTCTGTGCATCCGAGAGCGTCGCAAAGAGTGCTTTGACGGCCGTCTCAGCGGCGCTCGTCGGCGTCGGAGTCGCAGCCGCACGCGGTACGGCCCACGACGGCAACGCGGCAGCCGTAGCGGCAGTTCCCGCGACTTTGATGAACGAACGACGATCGAGGGAGCTTCGATCGAACACGGCTGTTCCCCTGACGGGCAATGACGGGGCGACGGTATCCAGCGTACCACGACGCGAGACCGATTGCTAGCGTTCGGGGGATGATGGATCGGAGAAGTCGAAATCGGGATTCGGCTCCGTTGGCTCGGCTGGCCGGTGTCGCCTTCGGCGGTGGGTGTCCCACTCCGCCACTGCGCTCCTGCGCGACCGCGATAGGTACCAACGCACCAAGTTTACGACACCGAACGCGAGGAACACCCAGGCAAAAGCCACTTGATGCCCCAGAACGCGAAAGCCAGTCACGCGCCCAGTCACGATGTCGTTGACCAGAAGGCCGATGCCAGGAACTAGCCACAGTAGGGCGAGCGCGAGTTTGAGGTACGTTGCGTTCATGCAAGTTTCCGCCGCCGCGAGCCGATAATCTCGGCGAGGGCGGACACGTCTGTCGCATTGACACTGCGACGGCCCGCCGCTACGATTGCTGAGCTGATCGGCCCCTTAGCCAAGTGGTAAGGCAGCGGATTGCAAATCCGCCACCCCCGGTTCGAATCCGGGAGGGGCCTTTCTCCGATGCTCTATCGAAGCCCACACCCAGCCCCGGCAATTGCCGGGGCATTTCGCAGGTTCTAGCCACGAGATTTGGTCGCTCTCGACCGCTCATTCTCGTTAGGGCGGATCGCCTCGCTCGCTCAGATCGAGAAAACCCGTCGCAATGTGGACTCGCACACCGCCTGCCGCCGCGCGACGGACGATTTCCACCATCGCGGCCAGGTCCTCGCGCACCTTCTCAACTTGGCCGACACCAGCTGGCGGGTCGCGCATTCGTTCCACCGCTACGGTCAGCGTCGGCAGGAGATCATCGGCTTCGAACCACTGTTCTGCGGCGAATTGGTCCGGTGCCGCCTCGATTCCCTGCTCTCGAAGGTATGCCGCCAATGCTTCCGGGTCGCTGCTGAAAAAATCCTTGATCGCTGGCGTGCCGCACTCGCGCGCAATCTCCTCCAGGTGATGTTGGGCGAAAAGTAGCGCTCGCCCGTTATTGGGCAAGACGCCGCCCACGCCTGGAATCTCGCGTTCCAACGCCACGTACCAGCCGGCACCCATCGTGAGACTCCCACGGGCGAAATGTGACCCGGATCGCGATGCAACACGTCGAATCCGACTTGAGTTGTGCGACGGTGACGATTATGCAGGCAGCTCCGATGCCGATTTCGTGGGCGCGCACCATGAACCCAGCCACACAGCAAACGAACTGATAAGCCAATGACGCTCCCGTCCCGTTCACCGGACGATCAGGACACATCCGGCCATGCTCCAGACAACAACCCTCAACTGCGGCCCCGTTCGACTCGGCAATTCGACCATCCACGCGGCATGGACTGTAGACGCGGGGCGTGAACCGACCGCAACGGTGCGACTCAGCTTCGACGAGTTCGATGCCCTCGGCCTCAATCCGTACCAGTGGATCGCCGTCAAACTTCCCGGCTGGCCGCCACGGCGTGCGCTGTTCCTCGGCAAGCGCGACGCTCCGCCATTCGTTCTGGTACGGTTGCGCGGTTAACAATTCCGATGCACCGGCTCGGCTTTACGACTCGCCGTGGCGCAGTATCCTCGCCACAACGCCAGGAACATCCTCCGCGCACGCGATTCGCACCGACCCGCGACTCAGTGAGTCGAGCGCGGTTGTCCACTTGGCATGGTAGGCCGTCCGGCACGAAACGGAAGCCGATGAGCGCATCCACGACCGAAGAGCGCCTGCCCGCGTCCGTCGAGTCGGGCCTCATCCGACAGGTCCTTGCCCTCGCCTGGCCCGTGTTGGCCCTCCAGGCACTGGTCATGTCGGTGGAACTATCCGACCGCTTCCTCGTCGGCAACCTGCCCGGCGAAGGTGCGGCCGTTACCCGCAGCATGTTAACGGCGCAGGGCACGGCCCACTACGTCGCCTGGTTCATCGGCTCCTACACCGCGTTCGTCACCGTCGGTGCGACGGCGCTAGTCGCCCGCTGCGTCGGCGCGCGCGACTGGCGTACCGCCATTGACGCGACGCACCAATCGCTGCTTCTGGGAGTTGCCGTCGGTGTCGTCGGTGGCGTTGCCGGGTTGTTACTGTTGAGGCCGTTCGTCGAACTCCTCGGCCTGAGCGGCCCATCGGCGGATTTCGCCACTACGTACTTGCGGCCGATGCTCGCATTGTTGCCGTTCCGCGTCGTCGAAGTCGCTGGCGTTGCGTGCCTGGTCGGTGCCGGCGATACCCGCACGGGCTTGGTCGTCCAAGGCGGCATTGCGGTGCTGAACATCGCTTTGGCCTGGACGCTCTCGCGGACGCTCGGCCTTGGGTTCGTCGGCGTGCCACTCGGCACCGGTCTCAGTTACGCCTTCGGAGCAGTCGCAGTGGTCACAGTGCTGACGCTCGGCCGTGCGGGGCTGAGGATACACCCACGGTTCCTGCGCCCGCGCTGGGACTTGCAGGCGCGACTCCTGCGCGTCAGCGTTCCGGCTGCGGTGGATAGCCTCTCGCTCGTCGGCGGTCAGATGTGGTTTCTGCACATCGTCAACAAACTCGGCGATACTGCCGCCAGCGCCCACGGCATCGCCATCGGCTGGGAAGCGCTCGGTTACCTCTCAGGTTACGCCTTCGGCGTTGCCGGTATGTCGCTGGTCGGCCGCGCACTCGGGGCCGGTCAGCCGCAGATGGCCATCCGCGCCGGCTGGACGGCGTTCGCACTGGGTTGCGGCGTAATGTGCCTGATGGGGGCCGTGTTCTACACACTCGCACCAGCGATGTTCTGGCTGTTCTGCCAACAGCCAGAACAGCGAGTTGTGATCGATACCGGCGTTCCCGTACTGCGACTGATTGCGTTCGCCATGCCCGCCATCGCAAGTACGATTATTTTCGCATCGGCACTTCGCGGGGCTGGCGACACGCGGGTGCCGGTCGCTTTTACCTGGCTCGGCTTCCTCGGCGTCCGCATCCCGCTGGCGTACCTGTTGACGAGCGGACCGCTCGACATGGGTCTCTACGGAGCGTGGGTCGCCATGGTCGCAGACGTGGCCGTCCGCGGCACGCTGCTGGCTCTGCGCTACGCGGGCGGCCTTTGGACGAGAGCGATCGTTTGATCCAGTCGCTCACACTTTCAACTCTGCAATTACCTTGTCGAGGAGCTTTTTGGTCGCCGTGATCCCCTCGTGCTCGCCGAGACGGCTGCCCTCGTATTCGATGCCGATGAAGCCCTTGTATCCAGCGTCGACGACGATTTTGAGCATCCGCTTGTAATCGGTCTTGGTCTCGTTACCGGCGGCATCGAAATCGTGCGACTTGGCGCTGACGCCCTTGGCGTACGGCATCAGTTCCGCGACTCCCTTGTAGCGGTCGTACTCTTCGCCGCGCTTGATCTGGAAGTTACCGAAATCTGGCAGCGTACCGCAGCGCGGGTGGTCCACCAGTTTCATGACGCTGGCGAGCCACGCGCCGTTCGACGACATCCCGCCGTGGTTCTCGACGATGACGTTCAGTCCCCGCTGCGCGCCGAATTCCGTCAGCTTGCGCAGTCCGTCCGCCGCCAGTCTGGCCTGCTCTTCCGGCGGTTTCGTGGCGTCGCTGGCGGCATTAACGCGGATCGAGTGGCAGCCGAGGTACTTCGCCAGATCGGCCCACTTGTAGTGGTTCTCGACAGCGGCCGTGCGCTTGGTGTCGTTCGGATCGCCGAGGTTGCCTTCGCCGTCGCACATGATCAGGACGTGCTTGATACCGAGGTCGTCGGCACGCCGTTTCATCGTGGCGTGATAGTCCTTGTCCTTCGCCTTCGCCTTGTAGAACTGGTTGACGTACTCGATGCCGACACAGCCGTGTTCCTTTGCAACCTTGGCGAAATTGAGCGGGTCGGTACCGATTCCAGACTTGAGGAACGCGAACGTCGATTTGTTGAGCGACCACTGGGCGAGCGAAATCGGGAAGCGCACGGTTGCAGCAACCTCGTCGGCGACGAGACGAGGGGCGGCGGCAGCCACCAGGGCCATGCCAGTAGACTGGAGGAACTCGCGGCGGTTGGTCTTAGACATCGACGAACTCCTTCGGAAGCATCTCGGACGGGGCGGCGGCATTGTAGAGACGCACCGCCGTGTCGCAATTGCTCCGCTATCATGACGAACAACTCCGAGGAGGCCCGACACATGACAGCCTCGCCCGCGGACGATTCCAAGCCGCCCTTCCAGGCCGCGTGGTGGGGTGTATTGAGCTTGGTCGCCCTGGACTACCTGACGACTCTCGCTTACCAACCGTCGCTGGCGATCGAATCGGCGGGACGGCTCGCGCCCGTCGGCACGCTGGTAGTTGCACTCGTGACACTGTTCGGTGCATTGCCGGCATATTGGTACGTTGCCGGCCGCTCGCCCCACGGCGGCGGGGCGGCGGCGTTGCTCGAGCGGCTTATCCCCGGCTGGCGCGGGAAGTTTCTGATCGTCGTACTCCTCGGTTTCACCGCGACCGACTTCGTCTTTACGCGCACCTTTTCGGCAGCCGCCGCCGCGGAACACCTGCTCCGTAACCCATCTTGGGGCGACGCCCTCGAGTCGGTGGCCGAGCAATGCCGCACTGTCGGCCGGTCCTACGACCACCCGGCGTTTCACTGGTTGCTCGATCACGGCAACAAGCAACTGTCCGCCACACTCATCCTGCTGGTGGCGAGCAGCGTCCTCGCACTCGTCTTTCTGCGCGGTTACACGCGCAACGTCCTGCGGCTAACATCGCTGGTCGCTCTCCTGTTCATTGCAGTGAATGCCATCGTCATCGGCTGCGGGCTGGTGTACTTGATCGACCGGCCGGCATTGTTGGAAACGTGGTGGCAGAGTCTCCTCGCAGGCGATTGGCGGACGGCCAAGCGACACGACCCGACTGACGCAGCCGGTATCGTTGCGGCCGGGTTGGCAGTGTTCCCAAAGTTGGCCCTTGGCCTGAGCGGTTTCGAGTTGACGATGATCGTGATGCCGCTGGTGCGCGGCAAGCCGGGGGACGACCCGCGACACCCGGCCGGCCGAATCCGCGGTACTCGCACCCTTCTGGTCGTCGCAGCGCTACTCGGATCGGTCGCGTTAGTGTCGTCATCGCTCGTGGCGACGCTATTGGTGCCAACCGACGCCATCCTTCGCGACAACGGCGCGGCCACGCATCGCGCCCTGTCGTACCTCGCCCACGGCGGCGGACTGGCAACCGGCGATGGCCCGGCTACCGTTTGCCCCTTGTTCGGTGATGCATTCGGCACCGCCTACGACGCGATTACCATCCTCACGCTTTGCCTGGCGGGTGCCAGCGTCAGCATCGGCCTGCGCGACTTCGTGCCACCGTACCTGCACCGCCTGGGCATGGAACTGAACTGGTCCGTTGCCCTGGGAATGCTGCTCCACCTGTTCACCGCCGTCAAACTCATCGTGACGGTGTACTTCCATGCCGACCTCGACGCTCAACGCAATGCGTATGCGACCGCTGTTCTCGCCTTGCTGTCGGCGACGGCATTCGCGGCGGCACTGGATCGTTGGCAGTCCCGCTGCGACACGGTCATCGTGCGCCGCATCCCCTGGGTTTACGCAACCATCGCCGCCGGCATGTTTGCGGCGATGACCTATGCCATCGTACTCCAGCCCGCTGGGCTGAGGATTGCATCGCTGTTTATCGTCGCCATCCTCCTCACGTCGATGGTCTCGCGCAGCCTTCGCACGACGGAACTTCGCTGCCAGGGGTTCGACTACGTCGACGATGACTCGCGGTTTTTATGGCAGAGCTTGCGACCGATGGACTTCCCGGTCCTGGTGCCGCACCGACCGGGCGAGCGCAGCCTGGTCGAGAAAGAGGCTCTGATTCGCAAGTACCATCGCATCGACGACGATGTGCCGATCGTCTTCGTCGAGGTGACGCTGGGCGACCCGAGCGGTTTCTACCACCGGCCGACGCTCGAAGTAACGAGGATTGACGGACGATTCGTCATCCGAATCGAACGTGGCACGTCGGTAGCCCACGTGTTGACGGAGGCGGCGCTCGAGTTGTCGCGAGAGAGCGTACCGCCCGAATTGCACTTCGGCTGGTCGGATGAAAGCCCACTGACGGCCAACCTGCACTTCGTCCTGTTCGGTCACGGCAACGTGCCGTGGATGGTCAACTACCTATTGCAGCGGGCCGAGCCGAACGCCGGCAAGCGGCCGCGCGTGATTATCGGGTAACAGACGAGGTCAGTCGATCGCAAGAAGTTCAACCACGAACGTCAACTCGGCCTTCGGAGGGATCACCGGCGGTCGGCCGTTGATACCGTAGGCCAGGCCGTAGGGGATAACGAGCTTGCGTTTGCCGCCAACCATCATGCCGGCCACGCCTTCGTCCCAACCTTTAATGACCCGACCGGCCCCGAGCGGGAAGCTGAACGGCTGGCCGCGGTCGAGGCTACTGTCGAACTTGGAACCGTCGGCGAGCGTGCCGGTGTAATGCACCGTGACGCGGTCGCCCACTTTCGCGGCGTCGCCGGAACCAACGGCCTGATCGTCGTACATCAATCCGGTACTGGTTGTAATCATGATGTCTGCCTTTCCACATTAGTGTTGAACGGCTACCAACTCGACATCGAACTTGAGGTCCGTTCGTGGCGGGATACCGTTGCCGCCCGCTTCGCCATAGGCGAGCCGATAGGGAACGAACAGCCTGCGTTTGCCGCCGACCTTCATGCCGAGGATGCCCCGATCCCATCCCTCGATGACTTCCTGCCGACCGAGGTGGAACGAATACGGCGGTTGGCCGGCGCTACTGTCGAACACTCGGCCATCCAAATACGTGCCGGTGTACGCGACGGCAACTCGGTCCCCATTCTTCGCCTCCTCGCCATCGCCGAGCTTGATGTCGATGATTTTGAGTTCCGCGATCGGTTCACCAGCGGATGGCTCGCCCGGCAAGGACTTGGCAGCGGCCTTCTCGGCCGCAGCGGGGTCGTCTAGGAAGTACAACGCTGCGAGCAATAGGCTCGTGGCGAGGACCAATACCACAATGACGTATCGCATCGTTTCCGGCCCGAGTCGCAATCGAATGACAGTCGAGTTGGGATACGCCCAAACCCGCGGCCCGTCCACGGCTTATCGTTGCCCAGTGATTCGGTGAATGTGGGCGCGCAAGGTACGGTGGGCTGGCGATACGCCGCGGGCCAGTTTCTGCGCTTGGCCGAGCGTCAGGTGGGGGTCGGGCAGCGGTAATCGATCCAAGGCGGCGTCGAAACCTCCGACGAGTTCGTATCCCGCTTCGCCGGCGCTCAAGTCAATGCCGAACCCGCGTAAGACCTCGACATCTCGGTAAAACCCGCGTTGGTTGATCCGAAGCTTCTTGACCACAGCAGCCCGCACGACGGGGCCAGACGCGAATAACTGGAGTAGACGGAACAATCGGGCGACGCGGGCCGCAGTAACGGCTCGGCGGTTGTCGGAGGTGGGCTTTCGTGCCATCCTTCTCCATCCCGGGAGTGTGGGGGGCGAATGAGCCATTCTACACATCCGCACCGCCTGGCGCGGTCGTGCGGCCGGCAGCCGCTTACGGTGCGACAATTCGACTCAAGAGCCGGCAAGTTCTCCGCACGTCCGGGCCGATGGAACAGTCACCGATTGTACCCCCGTGCGATCGCGTCCCCGGAAGGATCCGCGTCATGCCCGCCGAGGTCAACGTACTCGCGCTCCACAAGGGTCGCGAACGTTACGTGTACGTCTTCGACGACGACAGTCGGCAGGAACTGACGGACGCCTTCCGCGACCACGCCGCCTCCCCGGCGCTAAGCCTGACTTGGTTCGATGTCGTCGTCTTGACCCGCAAGGCGCTCGAACCGGCCAGTCCCGCGGCCGTCGAAGCGGCGTCCAACCCGCACGGTCCGTAGCCGCCAGACGCGGTCGGGCCGTCCGAGGGACGCGCCGTGACCGAGTACCTGGCCGATTTCCTACGTCACCTCGCCTTCGAGAAGCGGGCGTCCGACCACACGGTCAAATCGTACCGCGAGGATCTGACGCAGGCCATCGACTTCTTCCGCTCCCAGCCCGGTGGCGACGCTCTCACCCCGGAGCGCCTAGCCGCGCGCCACTTGCGCGCGTTTTTAGCCTGGCTGAGCGAACAGGGGTACGCACGGACGACCATCGCCCGCCGCCTCGCTGCACTAAGGTCATGGTTGCGGTTTCTCTGCATCCGGGGCGTTCTGCCGTACAATCCTGCGGACGGACTGCGCGGCCCCCGGCGCGAACGAGCGCTGCCGCACTTTCTCGCGACCGACGACGTGACCAAGCTGCTTGAAGCCCCGGCCCCGACGACACTGGGCACACGCGACAAGGCGATCTTCGAAACGCTCTACTCGGCCGGACTTCGCGTCAGCGAACTGGTCGGACTAAACCTCGATGATCTCGACCTCGACGGCGGGACCCTGACTGTCCGCGGCAAGGGCAAGCGCGAACGACTCGCATTGCTCGGCAACCACGCCGTCGAGGCGATTCGCGCATGGCTGGCCGACCGGCAACTTTTCGCCGCGGCCGCTACCGAGCGCGCTCTGTTTCTCAACCATCGCGGCGGCCGGTTAACTTCGCGGAGTGTCGGCCGTCATATGACGAGGTATCTTGCCCAGACGGGATTGGACGCTCGGACCAGCCCCCACTCGCTGCGTCACAGCTTCGCAACGCACCTGCTGGATGCAGGGGCAGACGTTCGCAGCGTGCAGGAACTGCTCGGCCACAGGAGTCTCGGCACGACGCAGGTGTATACGCACGTCACGACGACGCGGCTGCACGAAAGTTACGCAAAGGCCCACCCGCGTGCCGGCAGCGCCCGCCGCACCGGCTGACCGCCCGCCCGCAACCCCACCCCGAACCGGACGAGGCCACCCATGACCTACCCCCGCGATCGACGCCTCCTAACCCCGGTCGTCCTCGGTCTGCTGCTCGTCGCCTCGGCCCCGGCGGCTGCGCAGATCGTCCAATGGCGGCAGGACTACGAGTCCGTCCGCAAGGAAGCGGTTGAAAAAGGCCTGCCCATCGTCATCGACTTCATCACCGATTCATGCATGTGGTGCAAGAAGATGGACGCGTCCACCTTCCGCGACACGGCCATCGTCGCTGCACTGAACGAACAGTACGTGCCGCTCAAGGTGTACGCCGATGCGGATCCGACACTGGCGCAACGGCTCAAGATTAGCCAGTATCCGACGCTCGTCCTGGCCGCACCCGATGGCCGAATCCTCGGCGTCCTCGAAGGCTACCAAGAGGCCGCCGCACTAGCGGAAATCCTCCGCAAGGCTGCATCGCCGTTCGTCGCGCCGGAATGGATGACGCGCGAGTTTGCGGAGGGATCGCGGGCTTACGCTAACGGCGACTACGCGAAAGCCGTCACTTTGTTCAAAGGTGTGACACACGACGGCAAGGATCGCCCGATCCAGGTGCGCGCACGGGCGGGCCTGGCCGACATCGAACAGCAGGCGGCCGGCCGACTGGCGAAGGCGAAACTCTCGATCGACCGCGGCCAGAATTCCGAAGCCGCCGAGGGTCTGGCCGCCCTTCTGAAAGCGTTCGCCGGTACACAGGCCGCCGTCGATGGCTCGGCGATGTTGACGGCTCTGGCCGCGAAGCCGGAGTTGCAGGATTTGCCGCGAGGTCGCCGTGCCCGCGAACTGCTCGCCCAGGCCCGCGACGATTACCGCACGCAGCAATACCTCGGTTGCCTCGAACGCTGCGAACTGCTTGCTACGACCTACGCCGACAGGCCGGAGGCGGCCGAGGCAAAACAGCTTGCGGCGGAGGTCAAGGATAACCCCGACCACCTGACCCGTGCGTGCGACGCCCTCAACCTACGGATGGGGACCATGTACCTGACCTTGGCCGAGTCCTGGATGAAGAAAGGTCAGCCACAGCAGGCACAGTTGTGCCTGGAAAAGGTGCAACAGATGGCTCCCGGCACCCGTCAGGCCGAGTTGGCAACGGTGCGTCTGACGAAGCTGACCGGCAACACAACACAGCAAGCGGAATACAAGAAGCCGAAGTGATGACCTTGTCCGGCGCGAACAGGTTCGTAGTTCCGTCATGAAGCCGGAACTACGAACCAACATCGCCCGTCCGAACGGTGGCGCGTGCCGTGCGCGTGATGTCTGGCATTGTGATCGGCGCAGTCGTCGGTCTTCTTTGCGTCTTCGTCCTCGGTGTTGCCGTCGGCGGTGCCAACAATAACGGCCAGGGGGCGGTGCAGGCCGGCTTCGGGATGCTCATTTGCTTTGGCTGGGTCGGCCTGATCGTCGGCGGCGCGCTCGGTGGTATCGGCGGAGCGATCAGTGCCGCGATCACCCCAGACCGGCGCGACCTCGTCGATCGCGAGCGGGCGGGTCAGTTCCGGTTGCTCCAGCGCGACCTGGCTCAAGCCGAGGCCGAACTGGACGAGCGCGATTCCATCATCCGCGAATTGCGGGCCGAGATCGCACGACTTCGAGACCAACGCGGCGAACCCGGCGTCGGCGATTGACCGCTGCTTCTATCGGCCCAGCCGATCGAGGACGGCGTAGTGCAGCACGCCGTTCGTCGCCAATATTCCAAAGGGCGGCGTTGGCACTTCCGCCCCGTACGTAATCGAACGGCCCCGCATATCGGTGACCCGACCTCCGGCCTCCTCAACGAGGATGTGACCGGCCGCCAGGTCCCAATCGTTGAGTGCGTCGTAGTCGCAAGGATAGAGGTCGGCCTCGCCACGCGCGACCAGCGCCAGTTTGATCCCTGCCGAATACGTCTCAACGATCCGACTGGGGGCGAGAGCTATGACGGCTTTCTGCGGCCCCCGATCCGGTTTCGTGTGGCTTTGCGTAAGCGTCGCAGCGGACAGACTTGCAGTGTGGGAAACGCGTGTTGGTGCCACTCCGTTGCCGTCATCGCGCCAGCACCCCGCGCCGCGGGCGGCGTAGGTCGTCCGTCCCTTGGCAGGCTCGGAGACTACACCGACCACTGGTTTGCCGCCGACGCACAGGGCGATCATCACCGAGAACTCGCCGTTCTTTTTTGCAAATCCGCGTGTGCCGTCGATCGGATCGATCACCCACAGGCGTGGGCCATGCGGTACTAAGTCCGTGAGTAGCGCCGTCTTCTCCTCCGCACGGTACGCATCGCCGGGAAATCGGGTCGAAAGGTAGCGGAGAATTGCGTCCTGCGAATCGCGGTCGGCTTGCGTACTGATGGAAGCTGGGGCATCGGCGATACGGTCGAACGACTCGTACAGGTTGAGGATGACGCGCCCAGCAACGGCGGCCGCCTCGCGGGCAGCAGTGAGTTCGGAGTGGAGGTTCATCCCACTATCGTACGGCCCACCTCAAGCGTGTTCGCCGTACTCGTTGAATTCGATGTAGTGGAGGTGTCGGTACAGGCCGTTCTGGGCGATCAGGTCGCGGTGCCCGCCGACCGCTTCGACATGGCCTCGGTTGATCAGATACAGTCGGTCGCACGAGCGGATCGTCGAGACACGGTGTGGCAGGAAGACGACGGTCTTGCCCGGCAATACGCGCGTGAACGTGTCTTCGAGCAGGCTCTTCGTCTCGTCGTCGAGTGGCACCTGCGGCTCCTCAATGACGTAGACGGCCGGGTCGCGCAGAATCGCGCGAGCCAGTGCGATTCTCAGGCGTTCACCGGGCCGCAGCGACGTACCAAGATCACCCACGGGCGTTTCGTAGCCGTACGGCAGCTTTTGCACGAAGTGATGCGCGTGTGCGACCTTCGCCGCTTCGATAATTTGAGCGACCGAGTACGACGGGTCGCCGCAGCCGATGTTGTGGGCAACCGTATCGTTAAACAGGAGGTTCGATTGCAGCACGAACCCGATCTGGGCGTGTAGCGATTCGAGCGTCAGCCAGCGCAGACCCTTGCCGTCGATTCGCACCTCGCCGGATGTTGGATCGACGAAGCGTGCGATCAGGTTGACGATGGCGTGCTTCTCCGCCTCGTCCAGCCCTACCAAGCCGACCCGCTCTCCGGCGGCGATGGTGAGATTCACCTTGTCCAGAAGTACCCGACCGTTTTGCGCATCGCGCATCGTCACGTCGCGCAGTTCGATCCCCTCGCGGACACCAGCCAGGAATTCTGCGCCGACCGTCTGACCCACTTCGCGCGGCCGGTCGAGGAACTCGTAGATCGCTACCGCGGACTCCTGACCGCGGCCCACCAGCCGTCGTCGTCGCACGTAAGCCGTCACCGGCCAATACGCCGCCAAAAAGGTCGCAGCCAGTACGAAGACGTTGGCCGCACCCAACCCATGAGCTAGGACGATCCGCCCGCCGACATAGAGCAAAATGGCGACGGAAGTGACGCCGAAAAACCAGATGAGAGGCCGAAAGAGAGCGTCGCCGCGAATCTTGCGCTGTCGCGCCAAAGCGTACTCGCCGAGCTGCCGCTCGACGCGCGACTGGTTGAAGGCGTCCATCTGATTGCTCTTCACCAACCGCATCATCCCCAGGCTCTCCTGGAGAAGCGACATGCGGGCCGTGGCACGGCGATCGGCCGCACGGGCTGTGCGTCGAAAATTTGACGCCGCCTGCGTACCGAGCAACAGCATGATGAGTACCGCCAACAGGAACGCCATCGCCAGCCAGAAGTGAATCAACAGTGCGAACGCAAGCAGGAAAACCAGTTCGACGGGCGCATAAACCAGCGTGGAAAGACTCACCTCGACCGCGTCGGACACCGACTCGACGTGACGGTTGAATAACGCACCCGCGTCGCCCGACGAGTCGGAGCGAAGCGTCAGCGTGCCAATCCGGTGCGACTGGTGGTAAATCGCCCGTCGGAGCCAGGTGCTCACCGCCAACGCGGCCGACGCGGCCGACGCGGCCATGGCGTTCAGGCTCGATGCTCGCACGAGGGCGAACAGGATTGCGAGGAACAACAGACCCGTCAGGTAGCCGACGTTCGCATTTGCACGATTCCAGGTCCAAGGATTCCACCGCGCCATCCAACCGATCGCCCGGTTGACGCCAAAGCCATGCGTTCGCGCGACGAGGCTCAGAAGACCCGTGTTCGGAACTCCCGCCGAAATTTCGAGCGCCTTGGCCCGGGTCGCGTATGCGTCGGCGGCCGCCGGGCCCAAGACATCGGAGAGGTGCCGCCAGACGTAGGCCCGCCAGACGAGTTCGCGCGCCGGCCCCGGCAACGTCTCAAACGGAGCTTCGAATGCCTTGATGTCGCCAGTGGCACCCAGGGCTTCGAGTGCCGCCGCGCGAGACTCGCCGGTGAAGTTCGACTGCCGTTCGACGAACGCGCGCTTCGCGGCGTCGCCTAGGTCGTGGTATGCGGGAACCTTGCCTTGCGATATCAGAAGGTCGACGAAGAGCGCTAGTACCGCGAGCAATGCGACGGAAGCCGCGGCGGCGACGACGGCGGCGAACCGTGCCAACCATTTCGACAACGGGTGGGTATCGAGGATGTCCCAGGCACGGCTGAAGGCGGTTCGCTGATCCACGGCCGACCTCGGTTGCGAATCCCGACCGACTCGTACTGCCCGATGGTAGCAAATGCATCGCCGGAACGGCAGTCCCGTTTGCGCCTTCCGCAGAAATACCCTGCGCTACCGGCCCGCACAATCAGGCCAGGTCGCGGTCCTCGAACAGGATCAACCCACCAAGCAACGCGATGACCGTGTAGACGAAGGCATAGCCGAACACCGAACAGGCGTACACGGCGTAGCCGCGAAGATCGAGTGGCGTCTCGCGGATGAACACCTGCGAAGTGTTGAAGAAGTCGAGGGACGGCAACACTTTGTCGATGAGCTGCGCCAGGAAGTTAGCTAGGTTGGCGGCGACTCCGCCCTGTTGACTTTGGCGCAACTGGTCGGTCACTGCGACCAACGCAGGTGCCAAATGGCCGAGGAAGAACAGTAGCAGGCACAACATCAGGTTGATGAAAAAGTGCATGCGCGTCGCCAACGACACTGCAACGGCCAGGAGTACCATCACCTGACCGAAGCCGAGCGAGTGACCGAGGGCGTCGGCAAACGACTCAGCGAACCATCCGGCGACACCCCGCAGGCTTTCTTGAACGGCGAAGCCCCGACCGAGCGATTGGAGTTTCGGCGTCAAAACGGCTTGAACCTGCGTGACGAGCGGGTCGGCCGAGTCGTCGAGCCGGTCGAAGTACGGCTTGACGTACAGCACCCAATTCAGCACCCATGCTAGCAGCATCACCATCAGCCCACCGGCCAGCAGGATGCCGAGGTATTTGCCGAGGAGGAACTGACGGCGCGTCACCGGCTTCGACATCAGCGTGACGGCCGTGCGGCCTTCGATTTCATCGCTGATAGAGATGCTCGCCGCGAGGACTGAGAACAAGACGGCCGACAGCATGATCATGTCGAAGCCGAGTTGCTTCATCATCTTGAAGTCGTCGCCGAAGGTGAAGTACGGAATCACCATCGACGCTACGAGTGCCACCGACGTAAAACCGGCGATCAGCCAAAACATCGGCTGGCGGTAGCCCTCGCGGAACGTCGCCATCGCCACGGTACCGCCGCGTGGCCACAGGAACAGCATGACGCCCAACACCAACAAGACGATATCGACAGTGAGTTGGAGCTGCAGGATAGAACCGTAGATGCGACCGATGCGGTCGAGCGTCGCGGGGTCGTTCGTGTAGCGCAGGACGCCGGCGATCGCGGCCGCGCCGAAGGCAACCGCCAGGGCCGCGGTGCCGATCGCCTGCGGCGAACGCAACGCTTCACGGAATGCCTTCCGGTCGGCGGCGTAGAGCCACGGTAAGGCGGCCAGGAACTGCACGACGGCCAGGATCAGCCCGGCGAATAACAGGTCGGTCAGCGTACTGGTCATCGTCGCGCCTCGTCATCGCCAGCCCGAAGCGCAAGCACCGGGACGTACGCACCCATCGCTCGCGCACCTTGCTAGTCGCCTGTACGCCCGACACTGCCATGCGGTTCGCGGTAGTTCGGCGGCGTGCCCCAGCGGAGCTTATCGCGGAGTGTGCGGAAGTAGCTGCGCCCGGCGGCCTTCACGAGACGGAACGCTACCGGGGCGCGGCGTACCGTTACGATATCGTCGGCCGTCAGCGGTATCTGTTCCTGCCCGTCGATCACCAGCCACGCACCGCGACCTTGCCGTAGTCGAATGGTGTACGCCACGTCGGCGGAATCGACCAGCGGGCGCGTCGTCAGCGTGTGCGGCGACAAGGGTGTGACGACGAACGCCTCCAACTCCTGACCCAAGATTGGCCCGCCGGCCGCGAGGCTGTGAGCCGTCGAGCCGATTGGCGTGCTGACCACCAAGCCGTCGCCGGCGAACTGCAACGCCGTTTCGCCACCGATCTCGACATCGAGCGTTAACATGCTGAACGGCGGACCCGTTTCGATCACCGCATCGTTGAGTCCCAGGAACGTCTGCGTCGAACCACCCCGTTCGAGGCAACATTCGAACATCAGGTGCGACGTGACCCGGTACTCGCCGGATGCGATTTGGGTCAGAGCCGCTTCGACCTCGCTGAGGCTCAGGTCGGCGAGGAAGCCGAGCTTGCCCATGTTGATGCCGAGGACGGGGACTTGCTGATAGCCCATCTGGCGGGCGGCTCGCAGGATCGCCCCGTCGCCACCGAGTACGAACGCGATGTCGGCGATGGTGCGCGACAGGTCCGCCTGACGGTCGAGGTCGAACACGACGACCTCGCCGACGGCCGAGACCCGCGGCAGGAGGTGTTCCGCCTCGTCGCGGACGCCGTGCTTGGCGGCGTTACCCAGGATGTAGAAACGCATGGAGAGATGATAGTAAGGCAACGTGGCCCGCGCTGCACCGCAGGGGCGCAACGCCGACGCGCAGGCCCCTACGAATCGTCACAACCGGAACTCACCGCGCGGCCAAGGCTTCCTCGCGGACTTCGGTCTCGCGGCCGAGCGCTTTGCGTACCGAGGCGCACAGGCCATCGACCGTCAGCCCCAAACTGGCGAACAGTTCGCCGCGCTCGCCGTGCTCGATGAACCGATCGGGGATGCCCAGTCGGACGATGCTCCGGGTGTCCAACCCCGCCGCGTTCGCGGCCTCGAGGACCGCACTGCCGAAGCCACCTTCGAGTGTACCTTCCTCGACCGTCACCACAACCGGCACCTGTTCGACGGCCTTGAGAATCACGTCCTTGTCGAGCGGCTTGCAGAAGCGGGCGTTGACGACGCCGACGCTCATCCCCTCCTCGCGCAGCCGCTCGGCGGCCCGCACGCATTCGGGGAACAGCGTCCCGTAGGCGACGAAGCAGGCATCCTCGCCCCACTCGATGACTTCAGCCTTACCCAACTCGACCGGTTGCGGCCGGCGCTCGACCGATTCGAGGTTGGCCTTGGGATAGCGGATCGCGGTCGGCGCGTCGTGCTCGACCGCCCAGCGCAGCATTGGGGCCACGTCGCGTTCGTCGCCGGGAGCCATCACGACCACGTTCGGGAACAGCCGCATGTACGGAATGTCGAAGGTGCCGTGGTGCGTCGGCCCATCCGGCCCGGTCAGCCCGGCGCGGTCCATCGTGAAGACGACCGGCAGATTTTGCAGCGCGACCTCCTGGAAGATCTGGTCGAACGAACGCTGCAGGAAGGTCGAGTAGATGTCCACGATGGGGCGCATCCCGGCCTTGCACATGCCGGCGGCGACCGCGACGGCGTGCGACTCGCAGATGCCCACGTCGAAGAACCGAGTCGGGTAGGCATCGCGGACTTTCTCCAGTTTGTTGCCCTGGCACATCGCTGCCGTCAGCACGGCGACCTTTGGGTCGTCGCGCATCAACTCGTAGATGGCGTTCGATGCCGCGTCGGTGTACGCTTTGGAACCGCCCTTCTTGAAGCCGAGGATTTCCCGGCTCGGCCCGACCTTCTCGAAGACCGGCGGCGTGTGGTAGGTCACCGGGTCTTGGCTCGCCTGCGGCACCCCCTGCCCCTTCACGGTCAGGACGTGCAGCAGCACCGGCTTGTCCGATTCCTTCACGTCGCGTAGCCACTTGCGGAGCGTCGGCAAGTCGTGGCCATCGACCGGGCCGAAGTAGCGGAAACCGAGTTCCTCGAACAGCATCCCGCCGGAGGTCATCGCCTTAAGACCGTCGCGGACGCTTTCGAGCTTCGCCTTGGCCGCCTTGCCGACCATCGGCACCTGCTCCAACAAGTTGCCGAAGGCGTGCTTGGTGCCCTGGTAGAGGCTGGTCATGCGGCAACTGTCGAGCATGTTGGCCAGCGCTCCGGTGCGCGGACAGATCGACATCTCGTTGTCGTTGAGGATGACGAGCAGTTTCTTCCGGAGACCGCCGGCGTTGTTGAGCGCCTCGAAGACGATGCCCGACGGAAACGCGCCGTCGCCGA
>CAZNSL010000012.1:0-19374 GCA_964574975.1 uncultured Alcaligenaceae bacterium
CGGCGGGGCGTTGCCCTTGTCGCGCCACGCCTTGTAGGCGGCGACGGCCTCGCCGCCGGTGAACTGGAGCGTCTTGGCGCTCGGCTCGTCGCCGAGGGCCTGACCTTGCAGGTGCGTGGCGACGGTGAAGATTTCCAGGCCGTGCTGCTTGGCGAGGTCGGCGCGCTGCTTCGCGTACTTGGCCGCGCCGGCGTCGGTGTCGCACTGGCGCAGGTCGAGTTCCCAGGACGCCTCCTCCCAGCCGTCGAAGCCGGTCTTGGCGAGGAAGCCGACCCACTCGTCGAACGGCACGTTGCCGAACTGGCCGCGAACCAGGCCGATCTGATGGAAGGAGCCTTTGCCGTTGCGGTGCTTGGCGGTCTGGTGGAAGCCCATCGGAGGGTGCCTCATCGGGGGTGGGGTGCGGGGAATTGGCGTCAGGCTACGGTGCGCCGCGCGGGCGGCAAGTCGGGCCGCCGCGAACATTGTGTGCCGGCGACCGGCGGAGCGTCGGCCCATCGGGCACTATTTTCTTCGTCCCGGCTGGCACACTTCCGCCACGGCCGCGGATGTAACCCTGGGTGGCCCGCCCGGTGTCCGACGATTCGCTCCGAAGGGAAATGGCCGTGAACCTCCTGGAACTCCGCGACTACCGCAACTGGGTCGGGCTGACGCCCCGCGTCATCCACGAACACGTCATCCGGCTCGGTGGCTGGGCCATCGTCTTCCCCACCAAGCTGCCCCGCTGGGCGAGCCGGGTCCGCAACTACTTCAACGTGACCCCCTCGACGTTGACCCGGCTGCCCGCGGCGGCGGAAAAGAAGATCGCGGCCGCGGCCCAGCGCTTCAAGTTCGAGCTGGACTGCCAGGAGAAGCAGTACTACAACCGCGACCACACCGACCGCCGACCCAACCCCTGGGGCCGGCCCAACCCGCTGCCGTTCCAGGTGTCGGCACGGTGCCCAGCGAAGCCGTCCCAGGCCGTCCTCAACACGGGGCGGATCGACCGCATCGCCATCAACCGTGCCCTGCACGGCGCGGTCTACAAGGACGAGACGAACCGCCTGTGGTACCAGATGTCCGCGGGATCGACGATCTACCACTACCGTGGGGCACCCTTCATCGCGCCGGTGGACGCGGTCGTCGTCAACTCGATCAAGGGCCAGAACGACACGCCGGTGTTCAAGATGATCGGCCTCGACGGCACTGGCGGCTCCACCGAGGTCATCATCAAGAACCGCGGCTCGGACACGCTGGTGCCGGCGGGCGTGACGATCCACGTCCGCAACCTGGTCGAGACGAACGAGGTCTATCAAGGCTCGTACAACTTCTCCGAGACGACCCAGTTGGGGTTGGCCGCGCACGAGCGGCGCGACGTGAAGCCGCACGTTGGGGCGTGGGACTTCTACGTGAACCCGGCCAACCGCTACTGGACGCTGGAGCAGCGCACGTTCCCGGAGCGGGACCCGCGCAAGCCCAAGGACAAACCACTGGCCGAGCAGGTGTGAGGTGCCTACGACCCGTAGATCGTCGACCGATGTCGCGCGATCGATGTCGAGTATGGCTGGAACTTCTCCGGCAGTCGCAGCGGCTTCCCGCGAATCTCTCGGAACATGACAGCGGTGACGTGAGGCGGCAGACAGTTGTCGAGCCGTGAGCTGACCAGGATGCGGAAGTCGTCGTCGACTGACAGGTAACCGCGGTCGAACGCCTTATCGTGTAGGGCACATAGTGCCAGGCCGTTGCGGGGATCGAGGCGGAGTGCCGCATCGCTCGACCACGGGACGATGTGGCTGGCCACCAGGAGCGGCCGACAGGCCAGACCGCACATGCAGCACTCGTCACGGTACGACGAAAGGACTGCGGCGCGGAAGAACGATTGCCCGAGCCGAACCGACTGAAGGCGCTGCGCCTCGGTCGCCGCCGGCACACCATCGTCCACCTCGGATTCGTTCACCCCGTCGGTGGCGTCACCCGCAGCTTCCACGCCGTGGCCGCTCAGCAACTCCTGGTATGCCCTCTCGCTTTCGATGGCGAGCCGGTTCCAGTCGGCATTGAACTCGTCCCAGACTTCGCGGTCGGCCCGGCTCGCATTACCCAACCCTGCGACGCCCCGACGCCAGTGTCCTGGGTCGAACGCCGCGAAGTTGCATAGTTTCATCGCGACGGAACTCGGCGTCCGGTCCAAGACGCGAGCCAGTTCGATGACGTGGGGGTTTCGGGCGTGGCACTGCCCGAAGCGGAGCTTGCAGTACAGGTTGAAGGCGACGATCAGTTCGCTGCGAGTCCACGAACGCCGCATGATCGGCCTCTTGCAGATTCCATCGTGCCGCGCGGCTGCCGCCCCTCCGACTCGCGGCCCAGGCAGCGACCAGCGCGCCGTCGGCCAACGCCAGTGCCGACGACTCCGGCACCGGCGTCAGCACGAGCGACCACGCCGGCCCGTTAAGCCGGCCCGTACCGCGACGGCTAGGGCCACGGCGGTGGGCCAGCATCGGGACGGGCGAGAAGTGTGAACGTGCCAGCGTGGGAGCGTCATGGTGTGAGGCTCGCCTGGACGATACAATTGAACGGTTGTCCTAGCCCTACCCCTGGAGGCGGTCGATGTCTACCCTTGCACGCTCGCTCGGCATCGACAAGCTCAGCCGCGACGAACGGCTCGCCTTGGTCCAAGAGATTTGGGACAGCATCGCCGCGGAGCCGTCGCCGTCACTGCTGACCGACGCCCAACGGCTGGAACTCGCCCGCCGCGCGGCCGACGACGACGCCGACCCGGACGGCGGCATTCCCTGGGAAGTCGTCAAGGCCCGGACGCTGGCGAGGTTGCGGTAGGCGTGAGAGCGACAGAGCCGTCGGTCTTCACGGCCTGTGGAGGCGTCGCAGCCAGTACCCCGGCCGCCGGCGCTCGTGCGCGACCGCCAAGACGATCGCGTGCGCGTCGTCCAGGATTGCGAAGTACACGATGAACGGAAACTTCTTCGTCTTAACCCAACGGCAGTGACGGCCGAACGGCGCACAGGATTCGGCGGCGTCCACGATCGACTGGTACGCTTCGCGCAACGCCACGATGAAGCGCTGTTCGGTTGTCGGCCCGGCGTGGCGAGCGTAGCGCCGGCGGGCGGCCTCGTATTCGCGCGTCGCCAGCCGGTGGATGACCAGCGTGCGGCTCACGGGGCACGGCCCGCTCGGCGGAGTTCGTCCCACGTCTGAGCTACCGACGGGTCGCGCCGGTACTCGTCGAGGCGTCGTTCCAGTTCGGCGTTCACCAGCTCGTCGGGCGACAGGCTGCCAACCAGACCGTCCAACACTTCCCGTCGTTCGTCGGCCCCCAGTGCCAGGGCGGCGTCCAAGACAGCTTTCGCTCGTTCGCTCATGCGGCCACCTCCGCGGGGCACCGCCACTATACCACCAGCCTCGTCCCGGCTCCACCCGGACGGCTCCTCCAAACGCCGCCCCGCCTTGCGGGCGGACGGCCCTTTGCGGTAAGCTGGGCAACCCCGCCCGCCTCGCACGGAGCCGACGCATGGCCACGGACCTGGCCCCCGCCCCGCCCCCCACGCGCCGCGGGCTGTTCCGCCTCGACGACCTCCTCGGCTTCCTCGGCAAGTTCGTGCCGCTGCACCTCCAGGTGCTCGTGCTCGGCCTCGTCGCCTGGGGCGTCGTCGGCACCGACCTCGGCCTCGACGATCTCGTGTGGGACGACCGCGGCGACGTGCAGTTCCTCAACGGCCTCGCCGTCGGCGGGTTGCTCGCCCAGGTACTGTTCCTGCGGTTCGTGCTGCACCGCCGCCACAGTCGGCGACGCGACGACGGCGACGACGACCCCGCTCCCGGCCTCGTCGGCACCGCCGGCACCCTCTGGCCCGCGCTCGTGCTCGTCTTCGCCGGTCGGCGGCTCGTCACCACGCCGGGGGCCGACGTGCCCGGCGGCGTGTGGGCGCAGGCCGCTTTTGCCGGCTGCCTGCTCGGCGCGGTCTTCGTCGGGGCGGCGCTGTGGGCCCGCTGGGGCCGTGGCCAGAAGGCGTGCCAGACGCGACACGCCGTCGCTACGCTCGTCGTCTGGGAGTTGCTCATCACCGGGGCGCTCGGCGCGGCCGTCGCGCTGCACTGGCCGCTACCGGTCGGCATGTTGGCGGCCGCCATCATCCTCGCCGCCCTCGTCGCGCTCGGCGAGTGCGGGCCGCGGCAGTTCGTGCAGGACTGGCCGCCGTTTCGCTGGCTCTTGTTCGGCGATCGGCCCGACGCGCCCGATGCGGCCTCGGCCCGCTTCGCACGCTTCAACCTGTTCGCCCTGGCCGTCGGCGTTGTCGTCTGGGCATCCGTCGGGCGCGTCCTTACCGGGTCGGCCCTCCTCGGTGTCGGGGCCGGGGCGCTGCTGGCGGTCGTCCTGCTCGGCGTCGGCGAGGGGCTGGGGCTGAATGCCAGCGGCCAGGTGCGGGCCGTGCTGCGCGAGGTCGCCACGCTCATCGACGGCAAGGTGCGCCCGGCCGACGAGGGGCTGCACGTCTACGCCACGCTGGCGTTCCTGCCGCTCCTGGCTGCTACCGGCGGGGCGTACGCGGCGTACCTCACGGGTCGCACCGTGCCGCCGATCGTCGTCTTGTGCGTGATGTTCGCCTCGCTCAACGCCACGTTCGGCTTCGTCGCCTACCATCTGCGCGACGTGGACCACGTGCTGGCCGTGGCCATCGCGGCGCTCTTGTTCTGGTCGAACTACGACCGGCCGTACAAGATGAGCTTCCCCGGCCTGGACTACGCGCCGGGGCGGCTCGTCGCCATCGACGCCGACGGCACCACCGACCACTACCGCGCCCTGGTCGGCGAGCCGCCGAAGGACGTCGGCCTGATCCCCGGCGAGGAGCCGCTCAAGGCGATGTGCGAACGCTGGCGGCGCGCCCATCCGGACCAGCCGGAAGGCAAGCCGCGGCTCGTGGTCGCGTCGTTGAGCGGCGGCGGCATTCGGGCGGCGTGCTGGGCCGTGCAAGTCCTCGACGGCCTGGAGCGGCAGGTGCCGGCGTTCCGCGATCGGGTGCGGCTGTGCGTCGGCGCGTCGGGCGGCATGGTCGGGGCCGCGTACTACGCCGCCGACTACGAGCGGCCGCGACGGCCCGGCGACCCGCCGGCGGTCGATTGCCTCGCCCACGACTTCCTCAGCCCAGCGGTGCAGACGATGCTGCTGCACGACCTGCCGCAGTTCTTCACCGCGGCCCCGACGCAGAGCGACCGCGGCCGGGCGCTCGAGGCCGCGTGGTACGACCAGGCCATCGCCCCCGACGGCTCCTCGCCGCTGTCGCGGCCGATGCGCGACCTGGCCGCGAAAGAGCGCACCGGCGAACGGCCGTCGCTCGTCTTCACGCCGATGCTGGTGGAGGACGCCCGCCGGCTGATCGTCAGCAACCTCGACCTGCACGAGATCACCGAGGCCCACGCGGAGCGGCTCTCGCCGGAGACGAACCTGTCCAGCCCGCGGCAGTCGCGCCTCCTGAGCCTGTCGGCCCTGGAGTTCGCCCGGCTGTTCCCGTCGGCGTCGGCGTTCAAGGTGGGCACGGCCGCGCGGATGAACGCATCGTTCCCGTTCGTCAGCCCCGGCGTGAGCCTGCCGACGACGCCGCCGCGGCGGGTGGTCGACGCGGGCTACTTCGACAACTACGGCGTGAACGTGGCGGCTCTGTGGCTGTACCGCCACCGCGAGGCGGTGCGGCGGTATACGTCGGGCGTGGTGGTGGTCGAGGTGCGGGCGTACCGCACGGGTTACGCCCGACGGTACATCCAGACGGCCGAGCGCGAGGTGTCGTCGCCGGACGGCGTGGCCGTGGCCCGCGATCGCATGAAGCGGCCGCCGGAGCCGTGGATCTCGGCGCTGGCCGGCCTGAGCACTCCCCTCGAAGCACTGCTGTCGAACTACGCCCGCGGCCAGCTCTACCGCGACGACGAACTCTTGGACCTGATCGGCGGCACGTTCAACGAACCAGCGGAGCCGGGCCGGGCACCGGGCGACGCGTTCTTCACGACGCTGGCGTTCGAGTGCGGCACGGACGCGGCTCTGTCGTGGAAGCTGTCGGCCGCGGACCTGGCGAGCATCAAGGAGAGCTTCGTGGGCGCGGGCGGCAAGTTGAGTCCGCAGGTGGAGCGTCAGGTGAAGCGGTTGGCGTGGTGGCTCGGCCCGTGCGGCAGCGGCCCGGACTGCGCGGAGCCGCACGTCAGCCCGCGCCGCGATGAGGGAGCCGAGGAGGCGGAGAAGCGGTGACGGGGCCGACTGCTATAATGGCGAAGCTGTTTACCTGCCGGAGGTTCATCGATGAGTTCCGCGACACTGCCCGAACCGGCCGCCGCGCCACCGTGCGACGCGCTCTACGAGGTGGTTGATGGCGAGTACGTGGAGACGCCTGCCATGAGCGCTGAATCGACCTGGATCGCGTCGCGGCTGCAAAATAGTCTCGGCCCGTACGTCCAAGTCAACGCCCTCGGAACGACAGTGCCCGAGATGCTCTTCGTCCTCGACGCCGACGAGCGGCTGAAGCGCCGGCCGGACGTGGCGTTCGTTTCAGCGGAACGCTGGCCGCTCGACCGCCGGCCGCCGCGCGAGGGCGATTGGCCGGTCGTGCCGGACCTGGCCGTCGAAGTCGTCAGCCCCAACGACGTGATGACGGACGTGTTGGCCAAGGTCGGCGAGTATTTCGAGCGCGGCGTGCGGCAGGTGTGGGTGGTGGTGCCGGCGGAGCGGCAAGTGTACGTCTACGACTCGCGGGACGCGGTACGGATCGTCGCGGAGCCGGCCGCGCTGGAGACGCCGCTAGTGCCCGGCTGGCGGTTGCCGGTCGCGACGCTGTTCGGGCCGCGGTGACGGAGCCGGCCGGTCGCACGCCTCCCGCACCGTCGGGTCACGGCACGCCGCTGCCGAAGCGGGTGCGGAACTGGGCGAAGTCGAAGGCGTTAATGAACCCGTCGCCGTCGATGTCCAGGAAGTCCCGGTACGCCGAGTCGCCCGAGGCCGTGCCGAACGCGCCGCGGAACTGGCCGAAGTCCACGGCGTTGATCACGCCGTCGGCGTTGGCGTCGCCGTAGAGGCGGTACAGGCCGTTGGCCACGCTGCCGTTGAGCGAGTAGTCGTCGCCGGCGGTGCCGTCGCCGTTGCCGTCGAAACCACCGACGATCTGGTTCGCCCGCACCGTCAGACTGTAGCGGCCGTCGGCCAACGAGCCGAACTGCGTCTCCGCCCCAGTGAAGTTCGAGAGCGTGACGACAGTGACGCCGCCCACGACGCTCGCCGTCGCGGTGAAGCCGCCGACCGCGCCGCCGCCGATCCGCGACAGGTCGAACGCATCGGCCACCGGGCCGACGAATGTTACCTGCGCGGTGAATGTCACCGTCACGGCGGTCACCCGCGAGCGCTGCGTGCCGTTCGCCTGGCTGGCGTTGACCTGGACGCCGCTCACGCCGACCGTGGCCGTCCCGCCGACCTGAACCGGCACGGTCGTCGCGGTCGTGAAGTTCGCGGAGTCGACGGCCCGCGCAAGGACCGTGCGCACGCCGGCCGGGCCGGAGGTGCCGGTGAATACGGCCTGGTAGTTCCCGCCGCCGACCGGCACCGCGAGGGCGGTTTCGCCAGCGTCGATCGCCCCGTTGCCGTTGAGGTCGAACGTCACTTCGACCCGGTTCAGCCCCAGGTTGTCGGCGGCCGCGGCGACGACGGTGACGGTGCCGCCGGCGGGCACCGCGGCCCCAGGCAAGGGCGACAGGATCGCCACCGTGGGTGGCTGATGGTCCAGCGGGCCGAGGACCGCGACCGGGTTGAGTTCCGGCAAGTCGGGCGGCGCGGCCCCGCGGAAGTAGCCGAACGAGGTGCCGAGGTTGTCGAAGTAACTGGCGAAGTCCATCCGCAGGTAGCTCCAGTCGTCGAACGAACCGGGGCCGGCCGCCCGCGAGTAGTCGCGCACCAGCACGCCGCTCGCGTCCGGCGTCAGTTGATAGAGGTAACTCATCAGGCTGCGGTACTGGGGAAGCCCGTACCCGCTGAAGTTGACGCCGAAGTCCAACCCGCCGTGGATCAGCCCGAAGGTGTGCCCGAACTCGTGGGCCAGGGTGTTGCCTTGGAGGAAGCCGACGGGCACCTCGACCCGCCCGGTCCTCGCGGCGTCCGGCACGTCCGGCGTCCCGTTACCGTTGGTGTCGTACTCGCGGTCGCCCTGGAGGCTGACCATGTGGTCGTTGCCGGGGATGAGATGTAGGTTGGGGTTGGTCGCCGCGAACGCGTCGGGGTAAAGGGACGCCTCCGCCAACCCGGAGGAGCCGCCCGCGGCGATTTGCGCGAAGTTGTTGAACGAAGGTGACGCGGGGTCCGACCCCACGCTGAGGTCGCAGAACACGGAGTAGTGGAACGCTAACTCCCGCGCCCAGCGATCCGCGGTGCCGAAGAACACGTCCTTCACGGACTGGTACGAACGCGCCACGACCGGCCGGCTCATGTTGTAGCGCGTGTCGGCCTGGCCGGCAAACGTCTGCGTGCCGTCGACTCCGAAGTACAGTACCTGGGCGTAGTCGATCTGCTGCCCGCCGCCGTGCAGGAGCGGGCCGCCGCCCATGTTGAAGGACAACCCCAGCCCAGCGTCGACGTGCAAGACGATCGGGTCGGGTGCGGCGGCGAACATCGCGACGAGGAAGTTGATCGCCTCCAGCTGCGGTGCGAAGGTCCGGCCGGTGGCCGCGTCGTCCCGCAGCCAGTCGATTTCCAGGAACACGTCCCGCCGGTTCGGCGAACTCCCCAGGGCGGGGAGGTTCAGGTCGACGGCCCCGTCGCCGTTGACGTCGATGCCGTTGCGCTCCCAGTGGTCGAGCAGGCCATCGGCGTCGGTGTCGACGTGGGCAGCGCGGACGACGTACTGGCCGGCCGTGGTCTCGGCCCAGAAGGCGACGACGTGGTCGCCGCGCTGCGGGATGCGCGAGGTCTGCGTGAGCGGGTCGAAGCGGGCCTCGACCAGTGGGTCGAACAGCGACACCGCGGTGACGACTTCCCCGTTGATCCGGTCGCCCACCTGCACGACCGGCTGCGGGCTGGCGGTGTTGAAGACGAGCGGGCCGGTGCCGGAGCCGGCGCGGGGGGCGAGGATGTCGAGCCGGGCGGTCCACACGCCGAGGGCATCGCTGAACAGGAGCCGTTCGCCCGGGGCCGTCGGGTTCGGCCGGCTGTCCTGGTTCGCGTCGGCGACGAAGGTGACGAGGACGGTGTCGCCCTCCAGCCCGGCCGGGCCGAGGTCCTGGTGAACCACGCCGAGTCGCCGGTTGAAGTCGAATCCGTCGAGGAACAGCTTGGCCCCCGACTCCGAGTAGCCGAGCTCGGGCCGCTGCGCGGCTGCGCTGTTTTCCCCGGCGATCACCTCCAGCCGGCGGGTGCCGTTGCCCATGTCGACGCTGACGAAGATGCCGGGGCCGCGGCCGCGGTCGCCGGCGAAGGCCACGACCTTGCCGTCGTCGCTGATGGCCGGCAGGCCGACCCGCGTAAACTGGTTGGCCGACCCGGCGATCTGTTGGATGTTGCCCAGGTTGAAGTCGAGGGCGTAGACGATCGTCTCGGTCCCGTTGCGCAGGACGACGGTACCGGTGTCCGCGATCATTGGTTGCGGCTGGTAGCCCGGAGTACCGATGCCCAGGTAGGTGAATTGCCCGGCGTGTGGTGCGGTCACCAACTGGTTCGTCCCGCCGTTGGCGGAGGACAGCAGCGCGCCGAACGCCGTCTGGCCCGAGTTGTTCATGCCCGCGTAGCGGAACAGGCCCGCGAAGGGTGAGTTCGCCACGAACGGCGACGGCAGGGAGCCGGCGGTGACCGGGTTGAGGAAGCTGAGCAGCGGCCAGGCCGGCCCCACCCCGCCGTCGCCCATGGCGACCTGCGACTCCGGCAGGCCGCCCGGCGGCGAGGTTTGCGTCGCGTCCCACTTTTCCAGGTAGGTGAGCGGCGCGGTCAGAATGTCGAATCCGACCTGCACGACCGCGTTGAGGTGCCGCCGCGCCAGAACGAGGTTCTGGTTGTTGATCTGGACTTGCGGGTGGATCGTCTGGTTCGGCGCGGTCCCCCCGTTGGGGATGGCGAACACCGGGTTCATCAACTGGTTCGTGCCCCCCGTCACCGGGTTGAGGGCGAAGACGTTCTCGCGCAGCAATCCCGGCGGGTCGCTGGCGTCACGCGTCCGCCCCACAAACGCGACGAAGCCGTTGTCGTTGATCGACGGGCCATCGCCCAGGCTGACGAACGGCATCGCCCCGGTGCCGGTCTGGGCGACGACGCTGAGATCGTAAAACGCGCTCGGACAAACTCGCTCGCCGAGGCATTCCAATCTCAAGCGTCGGCGCAGGGTTGGGTTCCACGGACGACGGGGCACCACCATTCTTGCCATGGCAATATCACCAATGGTTAGGACGCGATACCGATTCACGTAACGCGAACTGCGACGCCGGCGGACGCCCGATGGGCCCAATTCGACCGCCAGCAGCGTTGTGGCTCTACCTCTAGCTAGCCGCCCGGCACAAGTGCCAGGCGGTAATCTGCGCACATGCAGCCTTGGAATTGATGTGGAAGCTAACTCAAGGTCCCGGCGATTGCAACTTTTTTCGCACCAATCCGCAGCAAATCCTTCGCCCGCCAAGCCGGCAGAGTGACTGCGCTCTCGCGTCACGGCACGCCGGAGCCGAAGCGGGTGCGGAACTGGCTGAAGTCGAAGGCGTTGATCGCGCCGTCGCCGTTCAGGTCCAGCCAATCGAGGTAGGCCGTCTGACCCGTCGCGGAGCCGAAGGCGTTGCGGAACGGGCCGAAGTCGGTCGCGTTGACGACACCGTCGGCGTTGGCGTCGCCGTAGAGGCGGTACAGGCCGTTGGCGACGCTGCCGTTGAGCGTGTAGTCGTCGCCGGCGGTGCCGTCGCCGTTGCCGTCGAAGCCGCCGACGATCTGGTTCGCCCGCACCGTCAGACTGTAGCGGCCGTCGGCCAACGAGCCGAACTCCGTCTCCGCGCCAATGAAGCCGGACAGCGTCACGACGGTGACGCCGTTGACGACGCTCGCCGTCGCCGTGAAGCCGCCGACCGTGCCGCCGCCGATGCGACTCAAGGCGAATGCGTTCGCCACGGGGCCCGCGAACGTCACCACCGCGTCGAACGTCACGGCCAGGCTCGTCACCCGCGACCGCTGCGCCCCGTTGGGTTGCCCCGCGTTCACGGCGACGTCGCCGACTTGCGGCGGCCGGTACTCGAACGCGCCGATGTCGAGCGGGCCGACCGCCGGCCGCGGCTCGGACACGAGCGGGGCGGTCGGCTGGAACAGCGGCGTCAGGTCCACGCCGTTGACCGCTCCCGGCGCGACGCCGGCGTCGATCGCCGCCGTCCCGGCTCGCAGGCGGTAGTCGTAGCCGGCCGGGTTGACGAAGATGGCCGTGGTCGTCGTCAGGTTGTGGTGGTTCTGCGTCGCCGGCCCCGACAGTACCGTCCCCGGCCCGGCGAACACGTTGTTCACCAGCCAGGCGTCGGCCGGGGTGCCGGCCACCCGCACGAACGTGCCGGCCGAGCGGTCGTTGACGACCGTGTTGCCGACGACGTACAGCCGTTGGACGGGGTTGGTCGCCCCCTCCTCGGCGTAGCTGACGACGGTGCCGTTCTGCGACGCGGCCCCTTGCTGGATGACGTTGCCGACGAGGTACGAGTCGCCGCCATTGGGCAGGTTCACCTCGTAGCTGCCGGTCCCCGTCCCGCCGACGATGCGGTTGTACCGAAGCACGTTCGTCAGCGCCCGGCTCTTGACCAGGTGGCCGACGTTCGCGTCGTGGGTGTAGCTGTCGGTCAGCGTGAACGACCGGACCTGGTTGACGTAGATGTTGTGGCTCTGCCCGTCGCCGTAGCCGTTGAACCCGAACTCGGTCCGCCGGACGGTGATGTCGGACGTGGCGACGGCGTTGGCGAGGATGCCGTCGTCGTTGCGCAGAAACGCGCAGTCGAGGACGGTCAGCGTCGCCCCCTCCTGGCGGATGCCGGCCCAGTTCTTGTCCGCCCCGGCCGCGTCGTGCGCCCCTTGGAAGGTGAGGTTCCGGACGGTCGCGTTCGCACCGACGATGGTGAAGATGGCCTTGCGGTTGGGGATGGCGAACCCGGTCGCGTCGAGGACCGCTCGGCCGCCGACGCCCTCGATGGTCAGGTCGTTCGCCTGCCAGACGGCCGCGTCGTTGGTGTACGTCCCGGCGTCGATTCGGACGGTGTCGCCGTCCTGGGCGACGGCCGCCGCCTGGCTCGGTTTGGTGAATGGCCGGGTCGGGCCGACGAGCAGCACGGCCGGCACGGCCCGCCGCTCCAGCGGCTCGATCCGCAACCGGGTCTGGGTGTGGCGCACGGTCAGTCCTCCGGCCGGACGGCGGCGGACGTGGCGGCGAACGCGAAGAGGGGGGATGTTAATCTAGGCCGCGGCCGGTTGCGGGCAACTCGACCGGCCGGCGGCGGTGCGGTAGAATGCCGGCGGAGGTGAACCGATGTCCGCTGCACCGAAGATGCGTTTGACGCCTGAGCAGTACCTGGCCATCGAGCGCAAAGCCGAGTTCAAGAGCGAGTTTTACGACGGCGAAATGTTCGCCATGGCCGTGGCGAGCATGGAGCACAACTCGCTCAAGGACAACTTGATTGTCCAGATCGGCTCGCGCTTGTGGGGCGGGCGGTGCCGGACGTTCTCGAGCGACATGCGGGTGAAGGTGTCGCGCACGGGGCTGTACACCTACCCCGATATCGTCATCGTTTGCGGCAAACCCGAGGTCGAAGACGACGTGATGGACACACTGCTCAACCCCCAGGTCGTCATCGAAGTCCTTTCCGATTCGACGCAGAAATACGACCGCGGCAAGAAGTTCCGCCACTACAAGCAGATCGCGTCGTTCCGCGAATACGTGCTAGTGTCGCAGGACGAGCCGGTCGTCGAGCAGTTCGTCCGCGAGCCGGACGGGAAATGGTCGCAAGCGACGGTCGAAGGTCTCGACGGCGAATTTGCCTTCGCCAGCGTCCCGGTGCGGGTGCCGCTGCGCGACATCTACGCGGGCGTCGCGTTTCCCGACGCCGCCGGTTAATCCAACTCTTCGAGCGCACCGAGACGCCGGCCGCTCACGCGCCCGGCTCGCCAGACCTTCGAGGGCTTCACCCGCCGGCCCGCTACGGAACGCCGCTGCCGAAGCGGGTGCGGAACTGGCTGAAGTCGAACGCGTTGATCGACCCGTCGCCGTTGAGGTCCAGCCACTCCACATACGCCGCCTGGCCCGTCGACGAGCCGAAGGCGTTGCGGAACGGGCCGAAGTCTGCGGCGTTGATCGTGCCGTCGCCGGTGGCATCGCCGTACAGGCGGTACAGGCCGTTGGCGACCGTGCCACTCAGTGTGTAGTCGTCGCCGGCGGTGCCGTTGCCGTCACCGTCGAGGTTCGTCACCTGGCTCGCCCGCACTACCAGCGCGTACCGCCCGTCGGCCAGCGACCCGAACTCCGTCTCCGCTCCAGCGAACGCGGACAGCGTCACCACCGTCACGCCGTTGACCGTCGCGGCCGTCGCCGCGAACGACCCGACCGCCCCGCCGCCGATGCGGGTCAGGTCGAACGCCGCCGCGACCGGGCCGGCGAACGTCACGGCTTGGTCGAACGTCACCGTTAGCGTCGTCACCCGCGACCGCTGCGTGCCGTTCGCCTGGCCGGCGTTGACGGCCAGGCCGGCGATCCGCGGCGGGACGGCCGTCCGCGTCAGCACCACGTCGTTGCCGTCGCCGCCGGCGTAGTCGACGGTGAACGTCTGCCCGTTGGCGACGACCGTCGCTCCCTGCGGCAGCCCGGCGAACGTGCCGACGACCGGGTCGGTGCCGTCGTTGTCGATCACCTGGAAATGCGTGCCGAGCGGTGCCGCGAACCCGACCGCGAGGGCGAGCGGGCCGCCGAGCGCCACCGGGCCGGTGACGGCCAGGCGGTCGTACTGGCTGCCGACGGTAACGCCGTTGAGTTCGACGTCGAACGGCCCGCCGAGGTCGACGCCGCCGACGACGGTCAACGTGCCGGGCGACGCGCCGGGGCTGACCCGGCCGAGGCCGCGGACGGCAGCCGTGACCGTGCCGGACCCGGCGAGGGTCGCGCCGGCGGCGTTCGTCAGGCCGGCGGCGGACGCAAACGTCTGGCCGGCATCGACGCGGACGGTGCCGTTGTTGGCGAACGGGGTGGCGGCCGTGAACGTGCCGCCGCCGGTGAACGTGCTGCCGGCGGCGACGGCGTTGAGGTTGGCCAGGGCGCTGGTGCCGGTGGCCGCGTTGATGACGGTGCCGCCGGAGTCCACCTGGAGGACGGCGGCGACGGCGTCGATCGGGCCCGGCACGTCTAGTCGGCCGGTGACCCGGAACGAGCCGCCGGTGAGCGTGTTGTTGGCGAGGTTGGAGAGCTTCCCGGCGGCGAGCGTCCCCTGCGCGTTGACGTACCACAAGCCCTCGTTCACGACGTCGCTGTCGGCGGCGGCGGTCAGGGACGTCACGCCGGCGACGAGGAATATCCCCTGGTTGATGAAGTCCGCGCCACCGGTGAGGCGGATGGACGTCGGCCCGAACGATGTCGCCATGTTGCCGGAGACAGTGTTCGTCAGGGTGCCACCGGTGACCTCAAGGACGGCGTTGTATCCCTGGGGATGATTTTCCAAGCAGAAGAGGTAGTTGTTCACCAGCCCGCCATCGCCGACCGTCAGAGTGGTGACGGGCGACGCCGCGCTGCCGTAAACGACCACGCCCCGCGAGGCCACCATGCCGCGCACGCTGGTGCTGGCCGTGATTTCGATGAGCTCGCCCACCCCCGGGGCCGGCCCGAGCGTCACGTCGTCGGCCGGCCCCGGCAGCACGTCTCCGGCCCAGTTGGTCGGGTCGTGCCAGTCCAGGCCGTTGCCGGTCGGGCCGCCGTCCCAGGCGATGACGGCCGGCACGGTGCGGCCTTCGAGACTTTGCACGAGCAGACGGGCACGGCCGGAGCGAACCGGACGCAACGATGTGGCACCGCCTTTACGGCGGAGAGAGTTGAACATGGGGTGGGAAACTCCAGTGGGGGCTGACGGGCGGACGTGACGCTTGGAACACAGACTATCCTTAGCGCGCTATCGGGACACGTCTAGGGGATTAAACGGATACCAGCCGTGCTGACATGACGCGGCGCAGGGAACGGCCTGAGATTCCACGACCCGCGGCCTCACGGGACGCCCGCGCCGAAGCGGGTGCGGAACTGGCGGAAGTCGAACGCGTCGATCGTTCCGACGCTCGCCGGGCGGCGCGGTAGAATGCCGGCGGAGGTGAACCGATGTCCGCCGTGCCGAAGCCGCGCCTGACGCCCGAGCAGTACCTCGCGATCGAGCGCAAAGCCGAGTTCAAGAGCGAGTATTACGACGGCGAAATGTTCGCCATGGCCGGGGCGAGTGAGCCGCATAACCGGGTGAAGGATAACCTCATTATCGAAATCGGCTACCGTTTGAAGGGCAGCGGGTGCCACTCGTATTCGAGCGACATGCGGGTGAAGGTGTCGCGCACCGGTCTGTACACCTACCCCGACATCGTCATCGTCTGCGGCGAGCCGGAGTTGGAAGACGAAGCGTTCGACACGCTGCTGAACCCACAGGTGGTGATCGAAGTCCTCTCCGATTCGACGGCGAACTACGACCGCGGCAAGAAGTACCGCCACTACAAGCAGATCGCGGCCTTTCAGGAATACGTCCTGGTGTCGCAGGACGAGCCGGTCGTGCAGCGCTTCGTCCGCCAGCCCGACGGGTCGTGGAACGAGACGACGGTCGAAGGCCTCGACGGCGAATTCGCCTTTGCCAGCGTTCCGGTGCGGGTGCCGCTGCGCGACATCTACGCGGGCGTCGCGTTCCCCGACGCGGCCGGCTAACGCATATCTTCGAGCGCACCGAGACGCCGGCCCACTACGGCACGCCGCTGCCGAAGCGAGTGCGGAATTGGGCGAAGTCGAACGCGTTGATCGCGCCGTTGCCGTCGATGTCGAGCCACTCGACGTACACCGCCTGACCCGTCGAGGAGCCGAAGGCGTTGCGGAACTGCGAGAAGTCGAATGCGTTCACCACGCCGCTGCCGTCCACGTCGCCGAACAGCCGATACAGGCCGTTCGCCACCGTCCCGGCCAGGGTGTAGTCGTCGCCGCCGGTGCCGTTGCCGTCACCGTCGAGCTGCGAGCCACCCGCCGACACCTGGTTCGCACGCACCAGCACCGTGTACCGGCCGTCGGCCAGCGAGCCGAAGTACGTCTCGGCACCCGTGAAGCTGGTGAGCGTGACCACGGTGACGCCACCGACGACGTTGGCCGTCGCCGTGAAGCCGCCCACCGCCGCGCCGCCGATGCGCGACAGGGTAAACGCAGCGGCGACCGAACCTGCGAACGTCACCTGCGCGTCGAAGGTGACGGTGAGCGACGTCACCCGCGACCGCTGCGTAGCGTTCGTCTGGCCCGCGTTCACCGTGACGCCGCTGACCCGCGGCGGCGCGGCGACCTGGAACTCGAACGCGCCGATGTCGGTGCCGGGGCCGCTGGGGCGGGCAAAGCCGGGGCCGCGCTGGTCGGTGGTGAGCGCGGCAGGGTTGGAACCGACATCGCGCAACGGGCTGTTCGCCGCGAACGCGATCGTCTGCGTCGGGCCGCCGTTGTTGGCGAGCGTGCCCAGACCGAGCGCCGTGCCGAACGGCAGGTTGTTGCCGCTGGTGCCGGACAGCGTGAAGCCGTCCGGATCGCCGATGGCCGAGAAGTTGGCGGTGATGACGCCGTTGGCGACGGCGGCGAGGTCGGAGCGGCCGTTGGCGACCGAAGCCGTGTTGCCCGAGATAATCGAGCTGGTCACGCCAATCGCCGCCGAGCCGAGGAAGGCGATGGAATTCAGCGCGAGGCCACCGCCACCGGTACCGGCGGCCGTGCCGGTCGCATTCGCCGTGTTGCCGGTGATGGTGCTGTTCTGAATGGCGACCGGGCCGTATTGCGAGTCAAACGTCGTGAAGAACAGGCCGCCGCCGGAGCCGGCCGTGGTGTTACCGCTCACCGTGCTGTTGCGGACCACGAAACCGGCCGGGTCGATCGAACCGTAGACGCCGATGCCGCCGCCACCGCTGCCGGTCGCCCCATTGCCGGAGACGGTGCTGCGGTCCAAAAGCAGGCTGCCGCCGGTCAGGAAAATGCCGCCGCCGAGGGCCGCGGTGTTGCCCGCGATCGTGCTGTTGACGATGGCGAGGTCTGCCCGAGCTCCCATGATACCGCCGCCGGAGGCGGTTCCGGCGTTGTTGCCGGTGACGACCATGTTGGTGAGGGTCAGCGTACCATCGAACGCAATGATGCCGCGTGTGCCGCCCGTCACGGTCATGCCAGACAGCGCGAGGACCGAGGGGATAACCCCGCTGCCGACCTGAAACACGTTCGTGACACCGCCGCCGTTGACGGTCAGCCGATCCGCGCCGGGGCCGATGACGGTCAGATGGTCGAGGATCACGAGCGATCCGTTGGCGGTCGACAGGGTGATGGTCCGCGGCGTTGCGAAGAATGTCGGGTCGAAGACCACGTTGGCGGCCCCGGCGGAATTGTTGGCGTCATCGATGGCCTGCCGCAGCGACCCGGCCCCGGCGTCGTTCGCGTTGGTCACGGTAAACGTGGCCAGGATGGCGACGGTGAACGTGCCAAGCGTCGTCGCCTGGTTCGTGAAGCCGCTGGTGTTGGCCACCTGGCCGGCCTGCACGGCAATCGTGTAGACGCCGTTGTCCTCCATGCCGAAGGCCCCGCCGGGGCCGGTGATTCGGTAGGTGGCCGTGCGCGGCGTGCCGTTGCCGGTTGGCGTCACGGTCACGAACGTCGCAAGCTGGTTGAACGTGCCCGGGCCGGTCACCCGCACGTCGGTGTTGTCCAGCGTCGACACGTCGATGGGCGTCGTGCCGCTGTAGACGACATCGAAGGTGTAGGTCGGGCCGGCCGTCGTCACGCTGGCGAACGGGCCGCCGAAGGCGACCGGGACGTCGATGATGCCCTCGCACGCGCCGATGTCGGCGACCCCGCCGAGGACGCGGGGGAAGCCGGCACCGCGCTGGTCGGTGGTTAGATTGGCCAGGTTGGAGCCGCCATCGACGGCCGGGCTACCGACGCCGAGGCCGCACGTCGCGGTCGGGCCGCCGTAGTTCCCCAGCGGCCGCAGGTTGAGGGCGGTGCCGAACGGCAGGTTGTTGCCGCTCGTCGCCGACGGGGTGAACCCGTCCGGGTCGCCGACGGCCGAGAAGTTCACGTTGACGGTGGTGCTGTTGACGGCGGCAATGTCGGACCGGCCGCTGGCGGCCGACGCAGCGTTGCCGGACACGATCGAGCTTTGGACGTTGAGGACCGCGGACCCGTTCTGCAAGGCAAGGAGGAAGATGCCGCCGCCGCCGAAGCCGGCCCCCGGGCCGGTGCCATTCGCCGTGTTGCCGGTGATCGTGCTGTTCTGGATCACGAGCGGGATGGTCGAACTCGTAACGCCGAGCCAGATGCCGCCGCCGTTGCTGGCGGACGTGTTGCCGGCGACGGTGCTGTTGCGGAGGGTGAATCCAATGCCTTGGGCGCCACCGTCGAAGTAGATACCGCCGCCGCCGCTCGACGAATTCGTGGTGGCGACGTTGCCGGATATGGTGCTGTTCTGCACGGTCAGCCCGGTGCCTTCGAAGCTGATGCCGCCGCCAATGCCCGCGGTGTTGCCGGACACCGTGCAGGCCAGGAGGTCGAGGCGGCCCCCCGGGAGTACATGGATGCCGCCGCCGGCGATGAACTGATTCGCCGTGGTGTTGGCGGTGACGACGACGTCGGTGAGGGTCAGGAACTCGTTTTCGACGCGGATGCCACCGCCGTTGTCGAACGACGGTGCCGGCCCGCCGTTGCTCCCGTTGCCGCCGGTCACCGTCAGGCCGGCGAGCGAGACTGCGATTGCTGTGCTCGCGCTGTTGCCGATGGTGAACACGCGGGTGAAGGTGTTGCCGGTGACGGTCAACCGGCTCGCGCCGGGGCCGACGACGTCGAGGTCGTCGCTGATCGGCAGTTGGCCGTTGGCCTGGGACAGGGCGATGGTCCGCGGGGTGGCGAAGAACGTCGCGTCGAACGCGATGCTGTCGGGCCCGGCGGCGGCGTTGGCGGCGAGGATGGCCTGGCGGAGCGAGCCGCTTCCCGCGTCGTTGGCGTTGCTGACGAGGAAGGTGGCCGGTGCCAGACGGCGTTCGAGCGATTCGAGCTGCAAGCGAATCATGGTCGGCTCTCCGGTGGTGTCGAGCGACTCCACACCTCTATGCGAGAACCGACGCGATCAGCATCAATTTTCCGGGCCACCCTCCTTCTCGTTCCCAGGCTCTGCCTGGGAACGCACTGCCTG
>CAZNSL010000013.1:0-18777 GCA_964574975.1 uncultured Alcaligenaceae bacterium
GTGGACGGAACGGCCCAAGTCGGGCCGTTCGCGAGGGTTGATAGTCGAGTCGTTACCGAAACTACGCAGTCACAACTGCCTTACGACGAAACAGTCGCCGGCCCATGCCCAGGATGGGCATTGCCGAAAGGGCCATCACGAGACTCGGAGGTGCCGGAACGTTCGTGACCGTCGAACCGGCGGACAAACTACCAGACCCCGTCGTCGTGAAGTCGTTGAAGGTGAAGGCCTGGTAGAACGAGAACCGGGATCCGGTCTGGCTAAACGTGGCCCCGGTCACCGGATTCGGCGAGAGGATACTCGATGCGGAGCCCATGGTGCCTGTGCCTGAGGTCAGCCCCAACAGTCCAGTAGTGTCGCCGGCTGTGCCGGGCAGTCCGGCGTTCGTCACACTTGCACCGCTGACCATGTTCACATAGTTGGCCACCAGACCGCTGGTGCTGGGGGAAGCGTTGCTCGTGATGAACGCTAACGGCGGCGAAACGGGCGTGTCGTAGTTGGTGCCGAGGAACTCCACGACGAGTTGGTTCGATGAGCCGATACCCGTCGGACCTGTGTAAGTGAAGTTGATGTTGTGGCTGTGAGCTGTCGTTCCGTTACCAGTGTTCGAGATGTTGCTGGTAATGACGATCGAGAAGCCACCGAGCAACGGAGAGCTGAACACTTGGCTCGACATCGAGGGCATCGGATCCGAGAGAACAAGCGTGCTGGACTGTTGATCGAGCTGCGTACCACCACTGTTGTTCAGACTGGTGAGACGAATGATCAAATCGGCCCGCGCCGAGTTCGGCGCGGCGAAGAGGGCCGCTCCCGCCAGGAGCGCCACGACAGCGAAAAACTTGCGACGCAACATGAGACACTCTCCTTGTTCGGGCACCGCAGTAGGACCATCCTGCCAGTCGCACGGTCACCGGGATGTGACGATTCACACCGTGTCGGTCGGGCCGCGGAAGCGGACAGTCCTGGGTTGATCGTTGAACCTAGAAACCAGTTGACAGTACGTGCCCGCGCCGGAATCGGCGGGGCGGGGCGGAGTCAACCGGCGCGCGGGGGTTCAAAGATGGCTGCGGTGAGGGGATCCGGAATCGGAAGAGATTCGCGCCAGCGAAGGCGCGTCGTGAGGCTCGGACCAGTGAGTTCGATACCAGCGACCAATAGGCCGGTGCTTCCGGCCGAACCGGACGAGGAACTGGACGGGGAACCCGCACCACCACCCGCCGGGCTTGGCTGCCCGGAGTTGAAGGCGTCGAGAAGCGAGAACGCGTCCGTAAACCACGGCTGATGCGAGGTCGCATCCCGCTCGCTCGGCCCGCTACCGGCACCGCCGGCTTCGGACTGCGAAATCGGCGTGGCGGACAATTGGAACCATGCGGAGGCGCGCGGGCCGTAGCCGAGCATCGCCAGGCCGAGCCAGGCTGCCAGAGCTACGATCTCTCGTCCGCCGAACCGCAACACAGTCGATCCTCAGTCGTTGGACGGGTCGATGCGACCCAACCGTGCGTCTGCCGAGTGTGCGTAAACTCAAGCGACTCCTCAGCAAATTCCGGGCCTTCCCAAGCCGATTGTGGCGACTGGCTCGTGGCCCGAACGCATCACCTTGCCAGCGCGTCGTTTCGGCAAGAATCCCAGGCCGAGCGTGCCAAGCGATCCGAGCCACGAACCGACGAGAAGTAAACCCTCGTTTACAGTCGCCTGGCCCCGCGCGAATCGGGACTGACATGCAACCGCCGCACGGACAGGTGCTTGGTGGCTATGTTATCCGACTCACGATGTCATTGCTAGCAAAAAATCCCAAAATCGCGGCGCGCACCGTGGGCTGGTGGGTTACAGTGGCCCGAGCGTCGGCCTCGTTACCGAACGGCTCGCTAGCCGGCGGCCGCCGGTGCCTCGACGGGCCGGATCATCCAACCTTCGATTTCCATCGACACGGCCCGTCGGAGGAATTCGACCTCGACGACGAACCGCAATTCTTTGCCGCGGCGGAGGACTTTGCCCGTCAGCCCGGCGAACGGCCCCACGACGATTTCTACCGGGTCGCCCGGCATCAGCCGATCCTCCGGCGTGAGTGCGGCCGTGCCGGTGATCAACCGATAGACCCGCGCCAGGTCGGCGTGCAGTCGCCCCTGGTCCACAACCGGCAGGACGCGGGCGACCAGGTTGGATTCCAGGGCCGCGACCCGGGCTTGATCGTCGCCGCGCAGGAAGACGTAGCCGGGGAACAACGGCAGGTACGAGCGGAAGCGGCGACCGCGGTTACGCCACTCGTGGAGGTGGACCGGCAGGAAGAAGCCGAGCCCGCGGTCGAGGCAGCGCCGCGACAGCGTCTTCTCGGCCCGCGGCCGCGTGTGCAACACCCACCACTGTTCCGGCCCGCCGGCACTGCCCTCCGCGGAGGGCGTGTCGAGCAAGCCCTCCGGGTAGACGTACTGCTCCTGGGCTAGCAATGGCATCTCGGCCAGTCTCCCGGATCGGACGGCGTGGGGTCGAAAAAACTGGTGCGGCGCCGACACACGTGCGGTGCCCTGTGCCGTGGCCAACGCCGCACCAATACCCACGAAGTCCGGTGACGATGATTCGCGTGGAGCACCCGCTAACGCAAACCGTGGGCCGACCGACTAATTTCTCCGTTTTCCCTGGTTTTCCAGACCGATTCGACGTGCGAGCGGTCCGTGCGGTTAACCGCGCCTTACGGGCCGCGAGCAACGGTTGTAAAGGGCCCGATACAACCGATGCCGTTACGGGATGCCGCGGACGACCCACGGCCCGAGTCGCCGCGCCACCGGCAGCGGCAGGCGTCGCCACACGGCGATCATTCGCCGGTACTTTGGGTTGTCCGGTCGGGCGGTGCCGACGCCGCCGTTACGCAGGTAGTACTGCCACTCCGCGGAACACGCGGCGGCCCCCCACTGCTTTTTGAAACGGTGCGTCGGGCCGTCCTCGGTCGAACGGCCGAAGTCGAACACCTCCTGCCCTCGCTCGACCGCCCGCTCCAGCAAGTGCCAGTAGAGCAGCATGTTGGCGCAGGCCGGGTTGTACGCTCGCAGGGTGCTGGCACTGGGCACCTCGGTGACGCCGCGGCCGTGCAGGAGTAGCGCCGCCGCCGCCGGCCGCGGGCCGGCGCGAACGATGCACAGCTCGGCCTCGCCGGGGAACTGCCGCAGGATCGCGGCGAACAGTGCCCGTCCGTACGACGGTGTGCCGAGGTCGCGCATGTTGTGGCTGAATACGTCGACGAAGTCGTCGAGCAGTTCATCGCCGCCCCAGTGGACGGCGAATTGGCCCTTCTGGCCCTTTCGGACCTGGTTGCGAACCTTGGCGTCGAGTTGCTTCCACAGCACGTCCGCGTCGGGCGGCAGGTCCATCCGCATGTGGACCTTGTCGACGCGGCGGTGCGTCAGTCGCGGGTGTTCGACGGCCCACTCGTTGCGCAACTCCAGGTAGCGGACATCGAGCTCATCGGCCAGCCGTGCCGCCTCGGCGATCAGAGCGGCCTCGGCGACCGCGTCCCCGTCCGCCACGACGCCGCCGTAGTTCACGTACGGCAGTCCGACGAGAAACCGGCCGAACAGGAGACTCTTGACGAACGCCAGGCTCAGCACCCCCACGGTCCTGCCGCCGCGCAAGGCTTCCAGGGCGTAGGGCGTGTGGCCCAGGCCGTCGCGCAGCACCGACAGCCAGGCCGGGTGCGTACTCAAAGCGGCGCGCGGTCCGCGGTGGGCGAACGCGGCCAGGGCGGGTAGCCGGGCGGTCAACTCGTCGCCCCGGTGGACGCGGATATCGAGCTCGGCCGGGGCGGCGACGAGCGCGGCGATACGATTGAGCGCGGACATGGCAATCCCGTCGTGAGGAATGAAGGACGTTAGAGCTTGCGGAAAAAACCCCCGGCGAGCCGGGAGCGTCAGCGACCGGAGTCTTCGCGGGATCGACGAACTCCGGTCGCTTACGCTCCCGGCTTGCTGGGGGGGTTTTTCCGCTAGCCCTTAGACCGTGACGGCGTGGAGCGAATCTCGGACGGCAGCCGGCCTGTCGCCAGCCAGTTCTTCGGCCTGCCACTCCCACTGGCGCGCCAGCCCGGCGGCGAGAGACATGCGCGGCTTCCAGCCGGTGTGGAGGGCCAGTTTCGTGCAGTCGGCGAGCGTTTGCCGTTGGTCGCCCGGCCGGGCCGGCTCGCGGCGAATCTGGGCCGGACGGCCCGCGAGCGTTTCGAGGCATGCCAGGATGTCCCAGACGGTAGCCGTTTCGCCGCCGCCCACGTTGTACGTCTCGCCGGCGGACGCCCGGGCGGCGGCGACCGTCGCCGCGACGCAGTCGGCGACGTAGGTATTGCCGCGGGCCTGCCAGCCGTCGCCGAACACGGTGATCGCATCGCCCCGGAGCATCGCCGCGATGAACTTGTGGTAGCCCATGTCCGGCCGTTGCCGCGGCCCATACACGCTGAAGTAGCGCAGCACCGTCACCGCCAGTCCGTGCGCCTCGGCGTACGCCTTGCATAGGTGTTCGGCCGCCAGTTTCGTGACCCCGTACGGCGAGATCGGTCGCGTCGGCTCCGACTCGTCGCCGCAGGCGTTGCGGCCGTAGACCGAGGACGTCGACGCATACACCAGTCGCCGCGGCCGGGTCCGCCGAACCGCTTCGAGGAGCCGTTGCGTGGCCGTGACGTTGCTCGCCAGGTAGCCGTCGAAATCGGTCCAGCTCAGCGGTAGCCCCGGCGTGGCGGCGAGATGGAAGACGGTGTCGGCCCCGTCGAGCGCCTCGTGGAGCGGGTCGCTTCGCAGGTCGAGTCGGTGAAGGGTGAACGCCGGGTGATGGAGCGCCTCCCGGATGTTCCGCTCCTTCACGGCCGGCGCGTAGTACGGCACGAACGAGTCGATCCCGTGGACCTCGTGGCCCTGCTCCAGCAGGTACTCGCACAGGTGGGAGCCGATGAACCCCGCGGCTCCGGTGACGGCGTACTTCATGGATGTGCGTTCCGAAGAGTGTGACTGTTGCGGCCGAGCAGCGCGTCGTAGACCGCCCGGACCTTGTTCATGCGCGTCGCGAAGGCGAACTCGCCTTCGACGGTTCGGCGGCCCGCGGCCGCCAGTCGGGCGCGCAGTTCCGCGTCGCCCAAGAGCCGGCTCAGGCCGCCGGCCAGTTCGTCCACCGACTCGGGGGCGACCACGAAGCCGTTGACCCCCGCACGCACCAGTCGCGGAACCCCGTTGACGCGGGTCGCCAGGACCGGCACTTCGAGGGCCATCGCTTCCAGCACCACGTTGGGCAGCCCCTCGCGGCGACTGCTGAGGGCGAACACGTCGAGCGCTTCGTAGACCGGTCGCGGGTCGGCGACGTGGCCGAGCAGACGCAATCGGCTGGCGATGCCCAACTCCGCGGCCAGGGCCTGGAGCCGCGGGCCTTCGGCCCCCTCGCCGGCGATCGCGATGTCGAGGTCCGTACCGCCGTGGATCAATTGGGCGGCGGCCCGGATCAAGAGATCGAAGCCTTTTTCCGGCGACAGCCGACCGACCGCGCCGACGGCGAGGCGGTCGGGATCGAGCCCGAGTCGGCGCTTCGCCGCCCCAACGCTTTGGCGACGGACGTAGTCGCTCGCGTCGATGCCGTTCTCGATCAGGTGACACCGCTCGGCGGGGACGCCGAAACTTCGGCAGAGCTGGTAGATGTCGTCGGACACGCAAACGACCGCTTCGTAACGCCGCAGGGCGAACCGGTCGATGCCGTAGTACAGCGAAGTCCAGGACGTCTGCTCGACCCAGCCGTGCATCGTGGAGACCAGGCGCATCGGCCAAAATCGGCTCAGCAGGAGTCCCAGAGCGTTCGTCTTGTACTCGTGCCCATGCCAGACCGTGGGTCGGTACCGGCGGCAGATTGCCAACAACCGACGGACCAGCCGCCAGTCGTAGCGCCCGTGGTCGTCCAACTCGACCAGCTCCACACCGCGGCTCGCCGCGTCCCGGCGGATCACCTCAAACTGGGAGTTGTTCGGGTCGCGAAGGTACGTGCAGACGGTACGGTAGCCCGAACGGTCCAGGAACCGGGGCGAGTTCAGGATCGTTTTTTCCGGCCCGCCACCGGCACCGACGACGGATCGCACGTCGAGGACGACGACCGGCGCACACGGCGTTGAGCGACTCTCGCGGCTAGGCAAAGCTGTGATCATGAGTTCGCCCGGGACGGTCACGTCTGTGCCCAGGGCATCGGCTCCATCGGTTCGAAGGTCGTGGTCAGTTTGCGAGGACTGCCCATCAGTTCCGGGGATTGAATGGCCAGAACGATCTCGTTGACGTGCAGTGCGAACCGGGCCGACAGCCGGCACGCCGTGCCGGTCTTAGCGGCCCGGACCAACTCCACGACGCCGCGGGCAAAATCCATGCGGTGCGTGCCCTTGTAGGCGTGGCGCATCCGAGGGCGGCGGACCAATGGCAAACGCCGCGCACCGATCCCGGGTAGGGCGGTGAGCCAGCCGAGGCGCTTCAGCCAGCGGCCGCCTTCCGTCCGCCGGTGCAAGTGGACCGGTGCCCCGTAGCTCCAGCATTCGTCGATGGCCAAGACGCCGTCGTCGCCAATAATCTTCAGGGAGTGGTCGTGCGGCGCGACGATGCCGCAAGTCAGCCGCGCGACGACGCCGGATTCGAATTCGATGGCGGCAACCGAGAAGTCCGCGGCCGCCGGCCGCAACGGCGTTTCAGTTCCCTTGTCCGGGATCAGGCAGCGCGCGTAGGAGGTCACGCTCGACGCGGGGCCAAAGAACGCGGCCAGCCACGTCACGTAGTACCCGGCGTGCTCGAGGGTACAGCCGACCTCGAACTCGTCCTGGTACGGCCACGGACTGCCAGAGTCACTGAACCAGCCACGGTAGTGCATCCGATGAATCAGCCCGTCGTCCAATTCGGCGTACGCCAGCCGAACTGGGCCGATCGCCCCACGCCGCAGCGCCCGCCACAGCGTCTGGGCCGTCTCGCCGAGTACGCTGCACGGGGCCGAGGACAATAGCCGCCCGCGCTCCTCCGCCATCCCGACCAACTCCTGCGCCTGGGCGAAGTCCGTCGCCAGCGGCTTCTCGGAGTACACGTGCTTGCCGGCCATCAGGCACGCCCGGGTCACCTCGTAGTGAACCCTGGGATTCGTCAAGTTCAGGACGACTTCCACATCGCGGTCGGCGAGGAGTTCGGTCAAGGTTCGGTAGACGGGCAACCCGTAGTAGGCGCCAAACCGTTCGGCCCGCCCGGCGGCGCAGTCGGTCACGCCGGCAATTTCGAGGCTCGGGTAGTTGCGCAGCGTCTGCGCATAAAAGTCGGCGACGAACCCACACCCGACGAACGCTAGTTTCATCTCAAGCTGTCTCGATTACAGGCCGTCGAAACCCGGCCGGCGGCGGCGACCACTGCGACCGCAATTCGTCCAACACGTCCAAGACGGCGAGCGTTTCGTCCAACGGCAGGGCCGGACTTTCGGTTTCCCCGGCGGCGAGGCACCGCATCACCTCGGCGGCTTCGTAGCCGTAGCCGTTCCCGACGAACGGCGCGACGACCGTGTCGGCCGGCCCGCGGCGCAGTTGCCCCAAAAGCCCTTCCAGACGGTAGTACGCGGAGCGCACGACGCGGTTTTCTTTGAGACCCGCCAGGAACCCGCTCGTTCCCCGGTCGTCCGGACGGCGCTCGGGCCGCCGTTCCCACGACAGCCGATGCGGCCGGATCAGTGGCGGGTGAACTCGCAGTTTGCCTCTCGTGCCGATGACCGTGCATTCGCCGGCCAGGTCGGAGCCAATGCTCGCAGTCAACACCGCGACCGCGCCGTCGGCGTACTCGAGTATGGCCGTCGCGTGTTCGTCGACTCCGGTCGGACCGAACACCGCCCGGCCGATGGTACGCTCGGGGGGGCCTAGGAGCAGGCTCGCCAACGACACTAGGTAGACGCCCAAATCCAACAGCGCGCCGCCGCCGAGCTTCGGGTCGAAGAATCGGTTCTTCGGGTCGAAGGGCGCGGCGAAGCCGAGATCGGCCGTCATGCAACGGACCGGACCGATCGTTCCTTCGTCGACTAACGCCTTGAGCTTGGTCGTGGCCGGCAAAAAGCGCGTCCACATGGCCTCCATGCAGAACAGGCGGCGACGGCGGGCGGTCGCGATGACCTCACGGCCCTCCCTGGCCGTCAGTGCAAACGGTTTTTCACACAACACGTGCTTGCCCGACTCCAAAGCCAGCAGGCAATGCGATCGGTGCATGTTGTTCGGCGTGGCGACGTAAACGACGTCGACGCCGGGGGCCGCGATGAGTTGTTCCGCCGAGGCGTAGGCGGCTTGGGCTGCGAACCGCCGGGCGAACTCATCGGCCCTTGGGGCCGAGCGCGAGGCCACGGCAACGAGTTTGGCCCCCGGGACTGACCGCAGGCCGCGGGCGAAATCGCGCGCGGCCGCGCCCGCCCCGAGGATTCCCCAGCCGATCGGCTTCGTCACCACGGCACCGTCTCCGAAACGGGGCCGGCGAGGCAACTGGCGAAAGTCGCCGCCTTGGCGTCCCACGACTCGCCCGCCAGCCGGGCGCGGGCCGCTGCCTGCGCCGGAGGCAGACCGGTTCGTAGCCGTAGCCGCACCGCGTCGGCGAACGCCGCCGGCGTCGCGGCGAGATCGAGGCAGTCGGCCCAGTCCCGCGTCGCCGGCAGGTCGCGCGCGACGGTGGGTCGGCCGGTCGCCAGGTATTCCTTGAGCTTCAACGGCTGGATCGCCCGCGTCACCGGGAGGTCGGCGTAGGGCATCACCAGCACGTCGGCCGAACGGGCCAGGGCCGGCAATTCGTCGATCGGTAGCGGCCCGAGAACGGCCACGTCGGGCAACCGCAGCAACTCCGGGTCGGGGTCGTTGACCGGCCCGGCCAGCACGACCGTGCCGCTCACGGCCGCCACGGCACGCACGAGGGCGACATCCATCCGACGATCGACGACGCCCCAGAAGACGACCAACGGCGAGCGCATTTCCCCCCTCTCCCGGCTTTGCGGGAGAGGGGGGCCGGAGTACGCCAGAAATCGACATCGACGCCGTGCGTCAACAGCGTGGCCGACCGGCCGAGCGCGGCCATCCGGTCGCAAAGGGCTTCGCTAACGGCGATGACCGCGTCGGCCTTGCGGACCAACTTCTCCTCCATCCGGCGGACCGCGGCCTGGTCGAGTCCCGGCCACGAGCCGAAGTCGTCGACGCAGTAGTACACCCAACGCGCGACCGGTAAGTCACCGATCAGATCCGCGACGACCGGCACCGTCGTCACGGCGACCGGCGGAGCCGGTAGGGTTTGCAACTTCGGCAACAGTTGCCGCCGCAACAGGCGGCGGTTGAGCGCCCGGTCCAGCCGCGACGCGATCCACGGCCACATGCGCGGGTTGAGGATGCGCGGGTTGGACGCCGTCGGGCCGGCAGCGTGCGGCGCGGGCCGCAGCCACTGCCGGGCCTTCTCCAAGCCGCGCCGGGCCGTGGCCAGATCGACCCGCGGAGGGCGCATTCCGATGGTGTTGACCCAAACGACCTCGCGGAGTGGTAGCAGCCGCGTCACCAGGTGCTGGCAGCTCGACGGGTGTCGGCCCCAGTCGTCGGAGAAGACGAGGAGCGGGGCGTTCTCAGCCACGGCACGCCTCCTCGTAGAGCTGGCCGTAGTCGGCGCACATCCGCGGTTCGTCGAACCGTTCCTTGACGCGGGTGCGACCTGCGTGGCCCATGCGACGGCGCAAGTCCGCGTCATCGGCTAGCCGTAGCACCAAGCCGGCCAGGGCCTCGTCGTCGCGGGCCGGGGCCAGGAAGCCGGTGTCGCCGTGAGCGACCACCTCGGCTAACCCGCCGACGTCCGTGGCGACGATCGGTAGCCCGGCCGCCATTGCCTCCAGCACGGTGAGCGGGATACCTTCGCTGAGACTCGTGAGAAGGAAGACATCCGCCCCGGGGAGCAGGCGGGCCACGTCGTGCCGCGTGCCGAGCCAGCGAACCTTGCCGTCGACCCCCGCTGCGCGGGCGGCGGCCTCGACGGCCGGCCGTTCGGGGCCATCGCCGACCAGGACCAGCCGTGCCTCCGGCCGCTGGGCCACGACGCGCGCCAGCGTGCGGACGGCGGTGGCATGATCCTTGAGGTAATCGAGCCGGGCAACCTGTAGCAGCGTCAGTTCGCCGGGTGCCGCGCCGAGAGCCGTGCGGGCGCTGGCCCGGTCGGATGCGGCGCTGAAGGCGTCCACGTCGATGCCGTTGTACAGCACGCCGACGCGATCCCGCGGCAGGCCTTCGTTGGCGACTAGAGCGTCGCGGACGGCCGCCCCGACGCCGACGACGCGATCGCGCCGGGACAGGAGTAGTCGGTTAACGATCATCCGCTTGCGACGCGGGTAGTCGGGCTGGTGTCGGCCGTGTTCGGTGAACACGATCGGCCGCCGCGGTCCGCGCAGCCGGGCGGTCAGGCCATAGAAGAACGGCGTGTACTGGTGGGCGTGAACCACGTCGATTCCTTCCGATCGGACGACCTCGGCCAACCGCAGCGGACACCGCCAGTCCAGCCCCGGTTGCCGGCCGATCAGGTGAACCGGAAAGCCCTCGGCCCGAAGTTGCTGTCCGAGCGGCCCGACTTCATCGAGGCAGGCGAAGCAGAAGCGGTAGTCGGACCGCAGCCGACGGACGAGCCGGGCGGCCAACACCTCCGCACCGCCCACGTTCATGGTGTGGAGTAACTGACAGACGGCGATCGGCTTTGCGGCAACCACGCGCCCAGACCTCTAACGAACTGCCGCCAGCGCCGGTTCCCGTCCGGCGGCGGCTTCCACGGCGGCCCCGAGTTGCTCGAGCGTCCGCTCCCAACGGTAACCGGCCACGACCGCCGCTCGGGCGGCCGTACCGACTTCGTTCCGGAGGCGGGCGTCTTGCAGCAATCGAACGACGGCGGCGGCGAACGCGGCCGGCCCCTCGGCAACCAATAGGTCGCGGCCCGGCCGGGCCTCGACGCCTGCGAATGCCACCGGCGTGGCCACCGCCGGCAGACCGCACGCCATCGCCTCCAACAGCTTGTTCTGAATGCCGCGGGCGATCCGCAGCGGTAGCACCGCGACCGACGCCCGGTGCAGGTGCAACCGCACGTCCGGCACCGCCCCAGTCACGCTCACGCCGGGCAGCCGCCCCAGTGCCTGCACCCGCGGCGTCGGCGACGACCCGCAGATGGTGAACGTCGCCTTCGGCACCTCGGCCCGCACCCGCGGGAGTACTTCGCGGCAGAACCACTCGACGCCGTCGGCGTTCGGGAAGTAGTCCATCACTCCGGTGAAGACCAGTCCCGCCGGGTCTTTCTCGACCGCCGGGGTCGGACGGAAGTAGTCGAGGTCGACACCGTTGGGCAGACACTCGATCTCGACCTCCGGCATCAGTTGGCGCGCGTCGTCGCGCTCGCGCGGGGCGCACACGAACGACTTCGAGAACGTCGCCGCCAAATGCCGCTCGTAGGCCAACAGGCGCGCGGCCTCGGTGCGGTAGACCCAGCGCTTCGGTATTCGGTTAGCTGCGGCGTACTGCGCCCACTTCTGCGAATCGAGGTCCGCAAACTGGAGGACGCGCGGCAGTCCTGCGTACCCTTCGACGAACTGCGCCATCCCGGAGCCGAACACGACTGCCGCGTCCACGCTGCCGCCATCGACTAACCGCCGCACGCGATCGCGCAGTTCCGGCTCGTCGAAGTATGCGACCGTCAGCGGCCGCGTACCGGCCAGGGCCGCGAGCGCCCGGCACTTCGCGCGCACCGACGACACCGGGACGGCCTCCACGGCGTGGACCATCGCCTTCAAGCCGGGTACGTTGGCCAGGTCGCCCCGGCCGTCAGCGAGGCAAGCGACCGTGACCTCGTGCCCGCGCGCCAGGTGGCGGACGTAGTGGTACGTCGGAATTTTGTCCCCGCGGTTGGGCGGGTACGGCACGCGCTGAGCCAGGAACAGTATCCGCATCGAACTCCTCGGGCGACTTACACCGCTGCGAACTCGACCGGGGCGGCTGCGCGGTCGGCAAACTCTTGCCGGCCGACCTCGAAGATCATCAGGGCCAGGAGTAGGTAGGTGTGGTTCTGGCGCTGGGCCATGTGGTCGGCGACGACGGCCCGCACCGCGTTCGGGTCGAACACGCCACGGCCGAGGGAGCGATCGCTCAATAAGAGCCGCTCGACCAGCGGCCGCAATTCGCGCCGCAGCCACAGGCCGAGCCGCTCGTAGGGCTGGTAGCCTTTCACGCCGAGTTTCGCGAACACTTTGAGCCGGGCCTTGGCGGCGAACTTTGCCAGCCGCGACGCCCCGACGCGGGTGCCGGTGTTGACGTTGACCACATCGAGCAATTCCGGCCGACGGCGGCGCAGGATTTCGGCCTGGATCGCGTCGCCGAGCTTCAACTCCGGCGGGGCGGCAAACAGTTCGTCGATCAACTCGTTGTCCAGGTACGGCAAGCGCGTCTCGACGACGGAGTCGAACTCGGCCAGCGACAGGGCGGTCTCGCGGCGCGAGCGCTGGGCCAGGAACAACTGCCAGATGCGGTGCGGGGCCGGATCGGTGCCGGCAGTGTCGGCCAGCGCGGTCCGGAGCGAGCCGCGGGCCAGCCCCTCGATCTCGCCGCGGTGGGCGGGCGCGAACAGTCGGCTGCCGACGCCGGCGAGCATGAACGACTGCAACCGCGGCCACAGCCAGCCGAACAACCCCGCCTCGTCGCGCAGGGTCAGGGCGGCGCGGTCGAGGGTGAAGTTGTACGCCTTGGTCATGTGCATCAGCTCACCGGCGTGGCCGCGGAGCAGGACGCGAACGCCCAACTCGCGGTAGATCGGCAAGGTCGGCATGACGATGCACTGGCACAGGTACTGCCCGTCGGTGAGCCGCACCATGTGCCGCAGGTGCGACTCGTAGTCGGCCAGGAAGTCTTCGCCGAGGACGACCTGCCGGTGCTGGTAGCCGAGCCGGCGCGCCATTTCGGCGGCGCTGACGTGGTCCATGCTGCCGGGCATGCCGAGGCTGAGCGTCGTCAAACCTCGGCCGGGACCGATGACGCCCAAGGCCGTGCGGGCATCCAGCCCGCCGGAGAGCGACAGGCCGAGACCGGCGGTGTCGGCGGTCATCCGTTCGACGCTGGAGGCGAAGGCGGCGTCGATGCGGTCGAGCGCCTCGGCGGCCGTGCGGTTCGGGACGAGTCGTCCTTCGAGTCGCCAGTAACGGTCGAGGCTCAGCCGGCCGGCGTCGGCGTCGTAGGTCAGCCAACCGGCCGCGGGCAACAGCTTCACGCCCTCGACGAGCGTGTCCTCGTTGAGAAGTTGGCCGAACGTGAAGAACTGGGCAACGCCGCGGAGGTCAGTGTGGTGACCGACGGCCGGGTCGGTCAGGAGAGCTTTGATCTCTGAGGCGAACAACAACCGACCTGGAGCCTGGGCGTAGTAAAGCGGCTTCATGCCGAAGCGGTCGTTGACGAGGTGCAACTTGCGGGATCGGCCGTCCCAGATCGCGGCGACGAACTTGCCGTGCAGGCTACGGAAGAATGCGATGCCGCGACTCGCATAGCCGTGGAGGATCAGCTCGGCAGAACTGTCGCCGGTGAAGCGAACGCCGTCCGCTTCGAGGGCGCGACGATGGTCCGCGGCGTCGTAGATCTCGCCCTCCAGCGCGACGACGAGTGCGCCGGCGCGCGCCGGAGGGCCAGCGCCAGCGTCCGCGGCCACGCGGCCGAATGCAACGCGGCCACCTTCGTCCACGTCCAGGAACTCGGCGTACCAGTCGTGGTGCCGCAGCCGTGCTGCCATCGCGCCAATGCGCTCGGGCAGGTCGTCTGCGGGCGTCTTGAGCGCCAAGCCGAAAATACCGGGCATCAACCACTCCGCCCCAAAGGAATTAGGCTTTCGCCAGGAGGGACCAATCGACCGCGACGAACAACCAGGTCCAGCCGGCGACCAGTGCGGCACACAGGCCACTGGCCAGGAAGAACCGTCGCTCCCCGCGCTGCCGCCAGATGCCGCCCGCGTCGGCGGCGGCCACGCCCGCGAAGACGGCGAGGATCGGCACCAGCGGCAGGTGATACCGGGAGTGGCCGAACGCCAGCGTGTGCAGGGCGCAAATGAAGGCCACGACGGCGAGCAACAGCCATTGGACGCGGCGGTCGGCAAGGGGCTCGACGATCGCACCGAAGATCGCCAGGAACAGTACCGCCACGTAGCCCCCACAAATGCAAACCGCGAGGCCGACCACGGCGACCTTCGGCAGCGGCCCGAAGAAGCCGAACTTTGCCCCGGCGATCAGTTCGCGTTCCAGGCCCCAGAAATCGAGGAACTTCACCGCGTCGCGGCGGAGGGTCAGTCCGGGGTTGTTGCGGATGAACTGAAGGCCTTGTCGCAGCGCGAGCTTATCGACTTGGCCCTGGGTGACTAACTCCTCGGCCGGGAACACATCGAACACCTCGCGCTCCCACGACAGGGGTCCTTCGAGGCTGATGGCGTCCCACGAACGGAAGAATGGCGTGTGGCGATAGTTGCCCATTAAGAGGTTGCGGCCGCCCATGGTGTCGATGGCGATGAACGTGTGATGGAGGCGGGTGTTTCGCACCGCCCACGGGGCGACGACGGCCACAAACCCGGCGACTAGCGCCGCGGCGACGGCCAACCTCCTGGCCCAGCCGGCCCGCAGGGTCAACAGCAAGTAACCGGCGAGAAACGGCGGCGCGAGCCAGACGACACTCCGCGTCAAGGCTGCCAGCCCCAACGCCAGCCCAGCGGCCAGCGCCCAGCCGACCGAACTGTCCTGCAAGGCCCACACCGCGGCAACGCAGGTCGCTGTGAGCAGCAGCGAGAACAAGCTCTCCGTCAGCAGCAGGTTGCCGTAACCGAGAAACGAGGGATAGAAGCAAAACAACGCCGCCGCCCAGACGGCCGCCCGGGGCGACGCGACCGACCGGGCGAGTACGTACACCAAAGCGGTCGTGGCCAAACTCAGGGCGATCTGGAGCAACCGCACGGCGGCTAGGTTCCCCACGCCGGCAACCGTATAGACCGCGGCGACGAGCGCCGGGTAGAGCGGCGGACGGAGCGAGGTTGGCGTGCCGCCGGGCGTGAACGCGTACTCGCCACTCGCGACCAGCGTCCGGGCGAGCGCGTCGTATTCTGTCTCGTCGAAGATGCTGAGAGGCTGGTCCCGCAGCGCGACCCAAAGCAGCATTCGGACGGCCGCCCCCACGAGGAGAACGACCGCCAGGCCCGGCAGGCGGCGTGGCCCCGCCCCGACGGCCGATCTCGACGATTCAGCGACTCCACTCGTCGATAACTGGCTACCCATCGCGTCGCACTGCCCCCGCGGCCGTTCAGAACTTCCACAGCGCCGGCGCGGCCGACGGGACGACGTTGAACCAGCCGTATAGGGCCGGGATCGAAACGAACATCAGCCCCGAGAACGACAGGACGCAGAGGGCCAGGTAGGCCATCAACCCGCCCTCGCGGTAGAGCCGCTCCGGGTTCTGAACGGCGCTGTCCGGCTTGAAGGCGATGTGCAGGTAGTAGCAGACGAACCCGGCCACCAGCGGAACGATCAGGATCAACTCGAGGTGGTAGCGGATGATGAACACGCCGAGGAACAGGCCGAAACAGGTGACGTAACCGAACATGCTGATCAGGAGCTTCTGTTCGTCGTAACGCCGGAACGACTTGCGGTACGCTCCGGCAACCTCGGCCTTGCCGATCGAGCGGTATTCGGCGAACCGCTTGCTCGCCATGAAGAACGCGCCCACCATCCAGTAGGCGACCAGTAGCGAAACCGGCGGCACGTCGTTCGGCGCGACCGCGAACCAGCCGAGGAGCAACCGGATCGGGTTGTTCACCGACTCGGACAGCACATCGATGTACGGCAAGTCCTTCGACCGCACCGGCGGGATGTTGTAGACGCACCCCATCACCAACAGGGCCAGCGACGAGTAGAAGAACGGCCGGTTCAGCAGGGCCGCCATGCCCAGACCCAGCGCTCCGAGGGCGAGCCATTCCGCCAGGGCCACCGGCACCAGAACCTGCCCGGACGCCACCGGCCGAAACCGCTTGACTGGGTGGCTGCGATCCGTCGGGGCGTCGAGGACCTCGTTGAGGACGTAGTTACTGGAGGCGATGATGCAGGTGGTGGCGACCGCCCACAGGATCGACCAGGTTACGTCCACCTGGAGCAGTTCCGGGTGGCAGAAGAACGCCAACACCAGCCCCAGGACCATGAAGACGTTTTTGAACCAGTGGTCGATGCGCGCAATCGCCACGTAAGGCGCGATCGCGGCCAACTGTCCGCGACGGGCGGCAGGTGCCGCGACCAGGGTGTCTGGCATCGTACTCATGAACGACCTCTGAACTCGGAAACGCGTGCTGTGCGGACGGCCGGCGCGCACCCTGTCCCCGTCGGTTACACCGGCACCGCCGTTGCAGTGCCGCGAACCGTCACCGACCCTTCGGGACGGCTGGGTCGGCTTCCCAGGCATGGATTTCCGAAGTTGCCACGGCTTATGGCAACATCTGCGCCAAGGTGGACAGCACGATCCCTGAGAGTGGGATCGCAGGCGCAAAGGCACGTTTGTAAATGGTTTGCGAGACGAGATGCAGGAGAAATGCGCCCGCCGAACTGTGCGGGGAGTCGTTCAGCGGTCCTTTACGGATGTAAATGGGGATTAACAGGCGGTGTTTCGTCCGCCGTCACGGAACGAGGCAACAATCCCGTGGCCAAACCGTTCCGAGAGGTCAGCGTGCGAAGGACGACGCGTTCGAACGGCCGTTTGATGCGAGTAAACCACGGCTCGTGCGGCGATGTGGGTCGCACGAGGATCGAACGCAGCCCCGCCAGCCGGCCGGCCATCACGTCCGCGAAGACCTGGTCGCCGACCATGAGGACTTCGGCCGGTTCCAGTCCCAGCTTGCGCAGTGCGATCCGGCAGCCGCGCGGCAACGGTTTCATCGCCTTGGCGACGAACTCGACATCGAGCATCGCCGCCAATCCGCCGATCCGCTCCGCCCCGCCGTTGGACACGAGACACACCCGAATGTCCGCCGCCTTCAGGTCGCTGACCCACCGGTGGACGGCCGGCGGGAATTCGGTGGCGGGGTGGTCCTTCAGCGTGCTGTCCACGTCGAGCAACAGGCCGCGAACCCCGTGCGACCGTAGGAGTGGCGCGTCGAGTTCGAGGACGCTCTGGATGTGGGCGTGTGGCGTAACGAATCGCAGCATGGCCGGGGAACTCGCAAGGACTCAGGGATCGGTCCGGTAACGATCGCACCAGTGGGCGAGAACGAGCAACCCCCACAAGACGCCACCGTGCCGCCCGGTGCCGGTGGCGTGCGCCTGGAAGATCTCGCGTGCGGCGGTTCGGTCGATCAGGTTGCCGATCCGGGCGGCCGGGGCCAGGACCACGTCCGCGAACCGGTCGCGCAACGGGCCGCGGAGCCAAGCGTCGACCGGCACCTCGAACCCGCGTTTCGGCCGCGACAATAGCCCCGGTGGCAGGCGGTCGCCGCAAGCTCGTTTGAGGAGCCACTTCGTCTGGCCGTCGCGGACTTTCAAGTCCGAAGGGATTCGCGTCGTCAGTTCGAGCAGTTCGTGGTCCAGTAGCGGCGGGCGGGCTTCGAGGCCGTGGGCCATCGTTGCCCGATCGACTTTGACGAGGTAATCGTCCGGCAACAGCGTTGCCACGTCGGCGGCGATCATGCCGGCGAGCGGGTCGGTCTCCGGGGCCTGCCGGTGCGCGTCGCAGACCAGAGTTTCGGGACGGTGCCCGTTCAGTGCGCCCGCCACGTCCGCGGACAATAGCCGACGACGCAACGGCAGGCGGCAGACTTGCAGCGTGTTGGCGTAGGCCGGGCCGGCGTCGAGGGCCAGATTCGTGAGCGTAGTCTTCGCCCGCAGCGGCCGCGGCAGCCAGTCGGCCTTCGGCCACAGACGCGCCATCGGACCGAGGGCACTCCGTGCCCAGCCCGGCAGCCGCCGGCGCACGGCCGCTTCGCGCAGGTCGTGGGCGTAGCGGGCGTAGCCGCCGAACGCCTCGTCGCCGCCATCGCCGGTCAGCACCACCTTCACGTCGCGGGCCGCACGCTTCGCCACCAGGTACGTCGGGATCGCGGACGAGTCGGCGAACGGCTCGTCGAAGTACTTCGAGAGTTCGTCGAGCAGTGTCGCGGCGTCGGGCGCGACCACGTCTTCGGCGTGGCGAGTACCGTAGTGATCGGCCGTCAGTCGGGCGTCCGGCAACTCGTCGGCCGCGCCGGAGAAGCCGACCGAAAACGTCCGCAGCGGTTCGGCGGCCAGCCCGGCCGCGGTGCCGACGACGATGCCCGAGTCGAGGCCGCCACTGAGGAAGGCCCCCACCGGCACGTCGGCAATCATGTGCAAACGCACGGACTCGTCGATCTTGGCCCGGACGGCTTCCTGCCACTCCTCGGCCATCGGCTTCGGGTCCGGCTCGAAGCGGAGTTGCCAGTAGCGCCGAGGCTCGCGATCCCAGCGGCCAGCCGTCGCGGTCAGGGTGCAAGCGGGCGGCAGTTTCTCGACCGACCGCAAAATCGACCGCGGCCCCGGCACGATGCCGTAGGCGAGGTAGTCTTCGAGGGCACGTGGCTCGAGGTCGCGGGCCACGCCCGGGTGGGCCAAGACGCCCTTCAACTCCGAAGCGAAGACCAGTTTCTCGGCGTCGCGGGCCAGGTACAGCGGCTTGATGCCGAGCCGGTCGCGGGCCAGCAGGAGTCGGCGTTTCGTGCGGTCCCACAGGGCGAACGCGAACATGCCCCGCAACCGCTCGAC